>CAYMJK010000167.1:0-13886 GCA_964390535.1 uncultured Phycisphaeraceae bacterium
ATGAGGCGATGAGCGCGGGCGCTCCGGACGCCACGGCTACCTCGAGGGCGGCGCGCACCTTCGGGATCATGCCGCCGTGGATCACGCCTTCGGCGATGAGGGCGTCGATCGCGCGGGCGTCGAGATCCGCGATCGTAGCTCCGGCGCCATCCAGCACGCCCGGCGTGTCCGTCAGCAGTGCCACCAGCCGGGCTTCGGTGAAGCGGGCCACGCCCGCCGCGGCAGCATCTGCGTTGATATTGAGCGGGCCCTCCTCGTCGCGCCCGATGCAGGCGATGACGGGTGTGACACCCTCACCGAGCAGGGCTTGCAGGGCGCCAGGGTCGCCGCCGGTGACCTGGCCGACGCGCCCGAGATCCTCGCCTCCGGGGCCGCGGAGGATGGCGCAGGTGGCCATCGCCTGATCGAGCGTGAGCCCGACCGCGCGGCGCCCGGCGCGGTTGATGGCGCCCACCAGCGCGCCATTGACCTCGCGCCCGAGGACGTCGGCGACGATGTCGACATCTTCGGGGGGCGTGACCCGCAAGCCGGCGATGCGGGTCGGCTCCCGCCCCAGCTTCGCGAGTCGCCGATCGACGGCGGCGCCCCCGCCATGCACGACGATGATGGGCTCGCCAGCTGCGCTCGCCGCGAGCTTCGCCGCGAGGGCGGCCAGCGCGCGCGCGTCGTCGATCGCCTTGCCGCCGATCTTCACGACCACGGGATGGAGACGCCCGCCGGTCATGCGACCCCCGCCACGCGGTGATCGAGAGCGTGCATCTCGGGGAAGCCGAGGCGGATATTCATGCACTGCACGGCCTGCCCGGCAGCGCCCTTGACGAGGTTGTCGATGGCGCTGAAGAGGATGGCGCGATGGCGCCGTTCGTCCACCGCCCAGGCGAGGTCGCAGCAGTTCGTGTCGCGGACGGCCGCGATGCTCGGCCACCGGCCACCACCCAGCCGGCGCACGAACGGCTCGCCCTCGTACGCGCTGGAGTACGCCTCGCCGATCCGCGCGGCATCCCAGCCCTCATCCAGGTCGAGGTGAATCGTGGCGAGAATCCCGCGATCGAACGGCCCGAGATGAGGCGTGAAGATCACGTCCAGCCCCTGATCTGCGGCGCCTGCATCGAAACTCCCGCAGGCCTTGGCCCCGGCGTGGCGGGCGATCTCCGGCTGGTGGCGGTGGCTCAGCACGCCGTAGGGCGCCAGAGAGACCTCGCAGAAGCTCGTGCGGGCGCTGGCGCCCCGCCCCGCGCCGCTCACGCCGCTGGTGGCGTCGATGATCGCGACCGAGCCGGAGCGCATGGCGCCGGCGAGCGGCGCGAGGGCGAGGATGGCCGCGGTCGGATAGCACCCGGGAACGGCGATCAGGTCGGCCTCGGCGATCCGGTCGCGGTTCAGCTCGGGCAGCCCGTACACCGCCGTTGCCGCGAGAGCCGGGTCGGCGTGGGCGAAGCCGTAGACCTCGGGCGTCTGCTCCGGGTGGAGACGGAAGGCGCCGGAGAGGTCCAGCGTGATGAGGTCGAGCGCCCGCAACTCCGGGGCGAGCTGCGCGCTCGCCTCGTGCGGCGTGCAGAGGAAGACCGCGTCCGGGCGCACCTGGGCGATCGCGTCCGGATCGGCGGGGGCGATGTCCGGCAATGGCGCCCCGGCGAGGCGCGGGGCGATCTGCTCCAGGCGCGTGGCGCTGCCATCGCGCCCGGATCCAAAGAGGCCGACGATGCGCGCGCCCGGGTGGCGCAGCAGGATCGCCACGAGCTCCTGGCCCGAATAGCCACCCGCCCCGACAATGGCAATGCGCGCTGCGCTCATGGGCTCCTCAAGCGGTCTGGCGCGCCGTCAGGCCCGCCATCTCGGACAGGCTCGCGGCAAGGCGGGCGCCGGCGGCAGCGCTCGCCGTCGCGATGAAGATCGTGTCGTCGCCGGCGACGGTCCCGAGGACATCCGGCGGCGGGCTCAGGTCGAGCTCCAGGGCGACCGGCTGGGCCCGGCCGGGGCCGGTGCGCACGATGACGAGGTTGCCGGCCACGCTGGCCGACACCAGATACTCCCGCACCGCGCGCGCAAGGCCGGCGCCCGGGAGCCGCTCTGGGCGCCCGTCCCCGGGGATCATGTACCCCCCGGCGCCCTTGACGACGCCGAGCTCCCGCAGATCCCGCGAGAGGGTCGCCTGCACGACCTCCACGCCGCGGGCGGCGAGAAGCTGGCGCAGCTCCTCCTGGCTGGCGATGTTGCCCTCGGCGAGGATGCTCTGAATGAGGTTCTGGCGGGCACGCTTGGACATGAAGCATGATTATGCAGGCCGATGCATAGTCAGTCAAGCCGACGCCGACGAAATCTCGTAAGCGGCCAGGCCTTTCTGGGGGGTGGGGCACCCGGAGGGGGGGCCGTCCGAAAAAAGTTGCCCCGGTTCGCAAACTGCCGCAACGCCCATCCGGCGGCGTCGGTATCACCGGCGTCGGACCAAAAAGAACCCGGCCCACCCTGAGGTGGGCAGGCCGGGCATAGGGGGAATGAGATCTTTCCCTGTGGCTCGTTCGGGACGACTCGGGGTCGCGCTATCCCGCCCCCCGGGAGATTAGGTAAACTGTCGCCCGCTTTTTCTCGGGTTCCATGGGGAAAAGGCCGTAAATTGTATGCGCGGACCCCGCCGAGGTTATCGCTCCTCAAGCGACAGCCGCTTGAGCTTGGCGTCTTCGACCCGCAGACCGGCGCGGGAGGCGATGAGCGCCAGCTTGACCCGGTCGGTCTGATTGAGCTTGCGCCCGATCGACTCCCGGTGCTTCTCGATGGTGCGCTCGGAGCGGTGCAGGATGCCCGCGATATCGGCTATGCGCAGGCCCTGCCCGATGAGCGCGAGCACTTCGAGCTCGCGCGGCGTGAGGCCGGAGAGTTCGCCGAGATCGACGTACTCGGAGGTCAGTTCTGTGCCCGCAGCCTCGTCGCCGGAGGCGCGCCGGCTCAGGATGAGGAAGCGGTCGGGCTCGCCGTCTGCATCTTCCTTGAGCGGGTGGTACGTGCTGATGATCTGCCGGCCTCCCCAGACGATCCGGGAGGAGAGCGAGCGATCCTCGCGCACGCATCGCTCGCCGCGTTCGAGAGTCTGCTTGACGACCTCGGCCGGGACGAGTTCGTCCAGACGCCGGCCGACGACGGCGCCGGCGGAGTCCTGTGTGTACATCCGTGCGATCTCGTCGTTGGCGTAATAGACGCGTCCGTCCAGGCCGAGAATCGTGAGACCGATTCCCGGCTCGCGGGCGAGTGCGTCCCAGATCCACTGGCATTGATCGGGAAGAGGCATGTGCGGAGTTCCTGCGGCGCTCGAGTCTCGTCTAAGGAAGTATACGGAAGCGCTGCCCGGTTTGCGAGCAATCCGCTAACAGACGGCGCAGCATGAGTTCCCCCTCATACGCAGCGCCTCCGCGCCGTGCGCATCAGACGAGAAGGGTGGCCGGGTTCTCCAGCAGCGTCCTGAGCGTGACGAGATATTCAGCCGCCATCGCCCCATCCACGACGCGATGGTCGCTTGACATCGTCATCGCCATCCGATGGCCGACCGCAAGCTGACCATCGCGCACCACCGGCTTCTGGACCGCGGCGCCGACGGCGAGGATGCAGACGTTGGGCGGGTTGATGATCGCGGTGAAGTGCTCGACGCCGTACATCCCGAGGTTGCTGATGGTGAAGGTGGCGCCCTCCATCTCCTCCAGCGACAGCCCCTTCTCCCGGGCCTTCTTCGCGAGCCGCCGGGTCTCGGAGCTGATCATCCGCAGGCCCACGCGGTCGGCCTGGCGCAGCACGCCGACCACCAGCCCGCCCCCCTTGAGCGTCTCGGCGTCGACCGGCAGCGCAATGGCCACGCCGATGTTCACCTCGCCATGCACGCGGACGGCCGGCTTGCCGTTCTCTTCGGTCCATGAGCTGTTGACGAAGGGGTGCTCACGCATGGCCACAGCACAGGCGCGGACGAGGAAGTCGTTGACGCTGAGCTTGACGCCCTGCGACTCGAGCTGGCTGTTGAGGCGCTCTCGAAGGTCGAGCAGGGCATCCATGTCCGCCTCGACGGTGACCTGATAGTGCGGGATGGTGGTCTTGGACTGCACCAGCCGGCGCGCGATCGTCGCGCGCATGTTCGAGAGCGGGACGGTGCGCGCCGCCAGCGTCGGCGCCTCCATGACCGGCCCCGGCACGCTTGCCGCGGCCATCGGGTGGCCCGGCTGGCGGCTCGCGGATCGGCCGGGGGGGCCGCCCTTCGCCGCGGCCTCGACATCCTTCCTGACGATGCGCCCGCCGGGTCCGGAGCCGTCGATGGCGCCGAGATCGACGCCGCGCTCGTCGGCGAGCTTGCGGGCGAGGGGGCTGGCGAAGATCCGTCCGCCGTCGCGCGCGGCGGGGGCGTCGGGGGTGGGGGCGCCGGCAGCCCCGGGGGCCCCGTTGCGGGTCGGGCCATCGCGACGCTCGTCCCCTGAGTCGGCCGCGCCGCCGGCGTCCGCCTCGTCGGCGGCCTTCGGCTCGTCGGTGTCGGTGGCGACGGCGCTGTCGGCCTGCCCGGGCGACTCGGCGCCGCCCGCGGCCTGTTTCTGCTCCCGCCGTTCGCCGCCGCGGCGCTCGCCGCCGGCCTTGGCAGCCTCTTCGACCTCCTCGCCCTCCTCGGCGATGATGGCGATGACCGAGCCGATGGCGACGGTCTGGCCCTCCTCGGCAACGAGGCGGGCGATCCTGCCCTGATCGAAGGCCTCGAGCTCCATGGTGGCCTTGTCGGTCTCGATGTCGGCGATGACCTGGCCCGGGCTGACCTCGTCGCCGGGCTTGACGTTCCACTTGACGACCGTGCCCTGCTCCATGGTGTCGGAGAGTCGCGGCATGGTCACTTCGATGGGCATGGGAGGGCTCCGGAGCGGGGTCGCGGGATGGTAGGTGGCCGGGCGAAGGAAGCCGTGCGCGTCAAGAGCCGCCGCGACACAGACTGATCAGTCGCCGGCCAGGTAGGGCGGCTCCTTCAGAGCGGCCTTGTAGTCCTGCATGCAACGGAACGGCCAGATGCGGTCATCGATCATGCCGGTCCGTTTGAGTCGCCGGTCCTGCGCTCGCTCCATCCGCTGCCCGCTTTCCCGCGCCGTGCGGCAGAAGGACGGCAGGACTACCCGCCAGTCAGGTCCGCGCTGCGCCTGCGCGCCCCACAGCCACTTGGCGCGCCGCGGATGATCGTACCGAAGCTCAGTTTTCAGAAACAGCACGCAGCGTGCGAACATCTGCCGCTGCAGCTTGCTCAGCCGATGACCTCCGCGGAGCCGGTGTTCTGAGAAGTCGTCGTAGAACCCCCATGCGAACTGAGCGACCTCATCTATTGCCGCATCCCGCGAGGCAGGAATTGCATCCTCGAACTCGTCGTTGGTGAGCCGCCCGCTGGCGAACTGCCTCGTCAGTTGAGCGCAGCGCCGCCGCGCCGGCAAATCTACGGACCCCGATGTCATCTGGAGCCTCCCTCAGTCAGTGGCAGCGCGCCGCCCTCGTCACCGCTCCCCCACCGCCCGCTTCACTGCCTTCACGATCTTCTCGGGGTTCGGAAGGAACGCCGCCTCGAGATTCTTCGCGTAGGGCGCGGGCACATCGTCGGCGTTCACCCGCACCGGCGGGGCATCCAGCCAGTCGAAGCCGCGCTCGATCACCTGCGTCACCACCTCGCTGGCCACGCTCGCGAACGGCCACGACTGATCGACCACCACGATGCGGTTGGTCCGCTTCAGGCTCTCGATGATCGACCCGATGTCCAGCGGCCGGATCGTCCGCATGTCCAGCAGATCGCACTCGATCCCGTCGTCCGCCAGTTGCTCGCACGCCTGCAGGCAGAAGTTCACCGGCCGCCCGAAGCTGACCAGCGTGCAGGCGTCGCCCTCGCGGAGCCTCGCCGCCTTGCCGAAGGGGATGTAGTACTCCTCCTCGGGCACGTGCGCCTTGTCGCCGAGCATGCGCTCCGACTCGAGGAAGAAGATCGGGTCCGGGTCGCGGATCGCCGTCTTCAGCAGCCCCTTGGCATCGTACGGGTTGCTCGGGATCGCGATCTTCACGCCCGGCACGTTGCTGAACAGCCCCTCGACGCACCACGAATGCGTGCTGCCGAGCTGCCCGCCGGCCCCGTCGTTGCCGCGGAAGACCACCGGACACCCCCACTGCCCGCCGGACATGTACAGCATCTTCGGAGCGTTGTTGAGGATCTGGTCGGCCGCGACCAGGCTGAACGACCAGCTCATGAACTCGATGATCGGCCGCAGCCCGTACATGGCCGCGGCGATCCCGAGGCCGGCGAAGCCGTTCTCGCTGATCGGGCTGTCGATGATGCGCTTCTCGCCGAACTCCTCCAGCATCCCCTGGCTGATCTTGTAGGCCCCGCTGTACTGGGCCACCTCCTCCCCGAGCAGGAAGACGCGGTCATCCCGGCGCATCTCCTCGCTCATCGCCTCCCGCAGCGCCTCGCGGAACTGGATGGGCCGGTTGCCCTCACGGGCGGGCAGGTCGCGGGTGAAGTCGGGGAGATCGAGTTCCATATGGGCGTGAGTCATGGGGGCTTGGTCTTCTTGAGAGCGCGTGGCAAGGGAAACCGACTCGAGCCACTCAGAGGCCCGAGACTGCGGCTCAGGAGGATACGCCCGTGACACCGAAGCCCACCACGATCAGAGGAGCCCTTCCCTGAGCCCTCGTCCGCCGGGCCCTCCCCGAGGAGGTACCCATCCGTTCAACCACCTTTCGGGTCGCCACTCTTCCGCCACCACATGACCGCATCCGCATCCGCCCGCCGGATCACCATCTCATTCGGCTCGAAGAGCTCCTCCCACCACGCCGCGGGGCGCACCGTCCGGTGCAGGTTTTCGCCGAACTGATCCTCCGATCCCGCCCGCCGGCACGAGACGCTCACCAGCAGCGTGCCCTCCGGCGCCACCACGCGGCGCAGCTCGTTGCGCATCGGCGGCACATCCGCCTCATCCAGATGCTCGAGCATGTCGAAGCACGTCACCAGCCCGAACTGCCCATCCTCGAACGGCAGTCGCCCGCCGGTGACCAGCCGCAGCCGGCTCTCGTCGGCGTGCCAGCTCGCCGACAGCCGCTCGCCCGCCATCTCCAGCGCCACCGCGCTGACATCGCACCCCCACGCCCCGCCGGCCGCGGCGAACCCGAACTCGGGATGACTCAGCAGTTCCACCACGAACCCGGCGCCGCACCCGACATCGAGGGCCGGCCCGCGGCAGGCCCGGATCCGCTCGTGCAGCATCAGGGTGTTGCGAAACCCTGGCGAGCGTTCCGCGGCGGTGTAGCCGGGATGGGCGGCTGTGATGTGGTCGTAGATAGCGCGGTAGTCGGTGGTCATGGGGATAGTTTCGGCTCCCGGGGGCCGTCGGCCGTGGCTTTGGCCGGGCCGCCCGCGGCGACGCGACCGGCGGGCCCTATCCCCCAACCCGCACCAGCACCCGCCGCGCATGCCCACGGGCCCGGTGTTCCCAGAGATAGATTCCCTGCCAGGTCCCCAGGCCGAGCTGGCCGCCGACCACCGGGATCATCAGACTCGTTGCCGTCAGCGCGGCCTTGATGTGGCTGGGCATGTCATCCGGGCCCTCGGCGGTATGGGTGTAGATGGGGTCGCCGGGCGGGACGAGGCGGTTCAGCCAGGCCTCAAGGTCGCGCCGGGCGGAGGGATCGGCGTTCTCCTGGATGATCAGACTGGCCGAGGTGTGGCGGATGAAGATGACGCAGACGCCATCCGACAGGCCCTCCCTGGCCGCCCGCCCGACCACATCGGCCACCTCGCGGGTGATCTCGTGGAGCCCGGGGCCGGGCGTCTGGATGGTGAGTTCCTCGATCATGGCCGGTGGTTTGTAGGGGCGGCTTGCATCGCCCGCCGATTCTGGTAGGCTGTGGCGGGCCGGCTGTCGGCCGCTGGAGGCTCGCCCTCCGCCCTCCGCGGGCCGGACGTGGGAGGAAACGCCGATGCGCATCAACCCGACCGCCCCCACGAGCGCCCCCCGCCGCGGCTTCACGCTGGTGGAGTTGCTCATCGTCATCGCGATCATCGCCCTGCTGATCGGGATCCTGCTGCCGGGGCTGGGGCAGGCGCGCAAGACGGCCCGGCGGGTGATCTGCGCGGCCAACCTGCAGCAGTACGGGACAGCGCACCTGGGATACCAGGCCGACTACAAGGACCGGATCGCGGCGTACAACTGGCGCGCGGGCGTGCGCTACCCGGAGGCGGATCCCGACATCCAGTTCGCCCCCTTCCGCGACGTCGAGGCCGGAATGAACCAGGCGGTCCACATCCTGCGCCGGCGGGGCGACCGGCCGGACATCGGCCTGCTGCGCGGCCGGGCGCCGCACCGACGGTACAACCACCTGCCTCTCAACGACTATCTGCAGCAGCGCCTCCCGGAGCCGACGATGGCGTGCCCGGAGGACAGGGTGCTGCTCAACTGGCAGCGGTTCCCGAACAATCTCGATCCCATGCCGCTACGCTCGAGCGGCTCGCCCGTGTGGCTGAAACTGTGGGCATTTTCGTCCAGCTACCAGCTCGTGCCGGCCGCATGGTCGCCGGACCAGAGGACTGGGAGCCGCAACGCGGTGGTGCAGTCGCTGACCGATCACAACCTGATGAACTTTCCAGCGGATGCGCCGCTCGGCGGGCGCGGGGCGTGGGAGATCACGTTTCCAGCAAACAAGGTGGGCGTGTTCGCCTTCCATGACCGGCACTCCGCCAGTTTCGGGATCTATCACGCCTATGCGCAGGCGGTTGCGCCGGCCATGTTCTGGGATGGGTCGGTGCGCTTCGAGCGGACGAGCGACGGCAACCCGGGCTTCCAGCCGCGGAACCCAACGAGCCCGCAGCCGACGAGGTACCAGTACCGGCCGGGGAACTACGGCTTCGAGCCGCCCACGCTGTCGGGCGCCGAGTATGACCTGATGGACGCCGGGTGGTACCGCTGGACCCGAGGCGGGCTCAAGGGAGTCGACTTCGGCGCCGGCGAGATCAGCACCGGCCAGCCGTTTTGACGATCGGATGGCGGGCAGCGGCCGCCCGGGGAGACTCGCCGAGGCGGGCGCTCCTCTCCAGAGGCCCCTCGGTGGGGAGCCGAGGGGTTTCTGGCGCTCCCTTGCACCGCGGGCCGACTTCGGTTAAGCTGATGCGGCGGGGCCGGTGGCCCCGGGCCGTCCAGATTCAGCCGGGAGGCGCTCATGAACCGCAGAGTCAGTCGCGGCTTCACGCTGGTGGAGCTTCTCATCGTCATCGCGATCATCGCGCTGCTGATCGGGATCCTGCTGCCCGGGCTGGGGCAAGCCCGGAAGGCGGCCCGGCGGGTGATCTGCATGGCAAACCTGCAGCAGTATGGCACAGCCCATGTCAGCTACTGGGCCGACTACAAGGATGACATCGCCGGGTTCAACTGGAAGAGCGGCGTCCGCTACCCGGAGGCTGATCCGGATCTGCAGTTCGCCACCGGCGGCGATCAATACGCTGCGATGAACCAGGCGGTCCACATCCTGCGCACCCAGGCCGATCGCCCCGACATCGGCCGCGTCACGGCGCGCATCCCCCACCGCCGCTACAGCCACCTCATCCTGAACTCCTACCTCCAGCAGCGCCTGCCCGAGCCGACGATGGCCTGCCCGGAAGACAAGCCGCTGCGCAACTGGCAACTCGATCCGAAGAGTGACACGCTCGATCCCGACCCGGATCCGGCGAAGACGGGAGGCGTCGCCTGGAACAAGTTCTGGCCGTACGCCTCCAGCTATCAACTCATCCCGGCGGCGTGGAATCGCGATTCCGGCGGGGGCGGCCGGCCGTTGACGACCTGGCAATACACCGAAGACCACAACCTGTTCTTCGTCGGCGCTCACCTCGGTGATCGCGGCTCGTGGGACATCTATTTCCCGGCGAACAAGGTCGCCATCTACAGCTTCCACGATCGCCATTCGGCGAAGATGCAGATCTATCACGCCTATCCGCAGGCTGTGGCGCCGGCAGTTTTCTGGGATGGATCGGTGCGGCTGGAGCGGACCGCCGACGCCAACGACGGCTTTCAGCCAAACAATCCCACATCGCCGTTCCCGACGATGTACAAGTACATCGGGTCGAGGTCGTACGCATTCGAACCCCCCGTGCTCTCCGGCCAGCCGTTCGACCAGGTGACGGGCGTGTACCGATGGACGCGCGGCGGGCTCAAGGGCGTCGACTTCGGCCAGACGGAACTGAACACCGGCCAGATCCCCTGATGCGCCGCCCGGGCGCCGGCCCCGGCAGCGCTCCATGCGATCCGGTTCCTTACAGTCCCCCGTGATCCCGCACTGGCTCTCCCTCGCCGCTCAGCCCACCGCCCCGCCGCCGGACGCCACGCGCCGCTGGGCGGCGCTGTTCCTGCTGCTCGCCCTGCTGGTCATCGGGCTGCTCGTCGTCGTCGCCGCCGGCTGGGCCCTGCGGCGCGGCCGGCGGATGCGCGAGGAGGCCCGCCGGCGGACCCCGACCACCATGACCGACGCCTGGGCCGAGGCCGGGCGCCGGGCCCGCGGCGACCTGCTCGGGCCGGTCGAACCCGATGAGGGCCAGTCGTGATGGCAGAGCGCCCCGACGATGGGGGCCAGCGGCCCGTCGCGCTGGTCACCGGCGCTGCCCGGCGCGTCGGCCGGGCCACCGCCCGGGCGCTTGCCGCGGCAGGGTGCGATGTGGTGATCACCTGGCGCTCCAGCGAGGACGAGGCGAAGTTCGCCCGCGCCGAGCTAGCGGCTCTGGGGGCATCCGTCGAGACGCTCCGGCTGGATCTGGATGATCTGGAGCAGACCGACCGCCTCGGCGCCGAACTCGCCGGGCGGCTCGGGCGGCTGGACTATCTCGTCCACAACGCCTCCATCTATGACCGCACCCCGCTGGAGTCGCTCGCCGCGACGGACATCCTCCGCCACTACCGCGTGAACGCGGCGGGCCCGCTGCTGCTGACGGCCCGCCTGGCGCCGCTGCTGCGGCAGGCGGCTCCTAGTGGCACGGACCTCCGGGCCGTGTCTTCGAAGGGGCCGACTGGGGGAGACACGGCTCGGAGAGCCGTGCCACCGGGGGGCGGGGCGATCGTGTGCATGTGCGACATTCACGCGATGGGGCGGCCGCGCCGGGACTTCGTCGGCTACTCGATGTCGAAGGCGGCCCTGGAGGAGATGGTCCGCTCGCTGGCGCGCGAGCTGGCGCCCGAGGTGCGGGTCAACGGCGTGGCGCCGGGCGTGGTGGCGTGGCCCGAGGAGGGGCCCGAGTCGCACGCGGACGAGCAGCGCAAGTACCTCTCGCGGGTCCCGCTCGGGCGGGCGGGGACGCCGGAGGATGCAGCGGAGGTGGTGCGCTGGCTGGCGATGGAGGCGACGTACCTCACCGGCGTCGTCGTGCCGGTGGATGGGGGGCGGCGGCTGGCTTAGAGAAGTGGCAAAGTGGCCGGGTGGCAAAGTGCGAGGGAGCAGAGACAATGACCGGTGAAATGGGCTAATGTTCGCCCCCGTGCCGGCGCGCGGAAGGCGAGGGCGCTCGCGGCGGCGCACTCTGCCACTCGGCCACTTTGCCACTCTCCCGAGGAGGACCCATGGAAACCACGCTCATCATCCTCAAGCCCGACGCCGTGCAGCGGGGGCTCATGGGCCGCATCATCACGCGATTCGAGGACAAGGGGCTGCAGGTCGTCGGGTGCAAGCTGATGACGATCAGCTCCGAACTGGCCGCCCGGCATTACGAGAGCCACAAGGGCAAACCCTTTTATGAGGGGCTCGTCGGCTTCATGACTTCGGCGCCGGTGCTCGTACTCGCGGTGCGCGGGCTGGGCGCCATCGCCATCAGCCGCAAGATGATGGGCGCCACCTTCGGCTCCAAGGCCGAGCCGGGGACGATCCGCGGGGACTTCGGCGTGAGCAACAGCTTCAACCTGATCCACGGCTCCGACAGCCCCGAGGCAGCCGAGCGCGAGCTGTCGCTCTTCTTCGCCCGCGGGGAAGTGCAGGAGTCGAAGCGCGCCCTCGACCAGTGGGTGTACGACAGCTCGGGCGGGGCGCCCGAGTAAGGCACAAAGCGAAAAGCACAAAGCTCAAATCCCGACGGGCGCATGGGCGCCTCTCGGGATCTCGTGGTCGCGGCTTCCGATGTGCGCTTTGAGCTTTGCGCTTTACCGCCGCCCTACCATGACCCGTGACCGACCGCGTGCGCATTACCGACGTCGGGCCTCGCGACGGCTTGCAGAACGAGCCGGCGCCGATCGCCACTGCGCGCAAGGTCGAGCTCGTGCGCGCGATCATGGCCTGCGGGGTCGATGAGGTCGAGGTTTCCAGCTTCGTCAGCCGCAAGGCGATCCCGCAGCTCGGTGATGCGCCGGAGGTTTTCGCCGACGTCGCCGCGGACAAGCCGCCGGGGCTGCTGCTCAGCGCCCTCGTCCCCAACGAGCGCGGCATGACCGACGCCCTCGCGGTGAACGAGCGGGCCGGCCGGCGCGTGATCGACAAGGTCGCCGTCTTCACCGCCGCCAGCGAGACGTTCGCGCAGCGGAACATCAACTCCTCCATCACCGAGAGCATTCAGCGGTTCAAGCCGGTGCTCGGCGCCGCCCGGACGCACAGGCTGCTGGTGCGGGGCTACATCTCGTGCGCCCTCGCCTGCCCGTTCGAGGGGCCGATCGCCCCGGCGAAGGTGGCGCAGGTCGCCCAGACGCTGCTCGACATCGGGTGCGACGAGATCGACCTCGGCGACACTATCGGCGCCGGCGAGGCGGCCACGGTCAACGCGCTGCTCAACGAAGTGCTCAATCGCCTGGGCGAATCGCGCCAGCCGATGCTCACCCTCCACCTGCACGACACCTTCGGCGCTGCCGCCGAGTGCGTGCGCGAAGGGCTGGAGATGGGCGTCCGCTCCTTCGACGGCGCTGCCGCGGGCCTCGGCGGCTGCCCCTTTGCCACGACCGACGGCCGGCGCGCTCCTGGCAACATCGCCACCACAACGCTCGTGGAGACCATCGAGGCCGCCGGGTTCACCACCGGCGTTGACAAGGCCCGCCTCGCGCACGCGGCGCAGGTGGCCCATCGCATCGTCGCAGAAGCAGGGGGCGCCGCCGGCGCCGCGGACGCGAGGAGAGCCGGGGGGCGGGGGGACGCCGCGTGATCGACTTCTCGACCGATGGCGATGTCGGCCTCGTGCGCCTCGCGCGCCCGGACAAGCGCAATGCGCTCACCCCAGAAGCCCTCGAACAACTCGCCGACACCGAATCCTGGCTCGGCCATCCCGGCGCCCCCTTGCACGGTGCACGCGCCCTCCTCCTCTGCGGCGAGGGGCGCGCCTTCTGCGCCGGCTTCGATCTCGAGACCTGCCGCGGCGAGGGGGGTGACGAGGCCCTCCGCCGGCTGCTGGTTGGCCTCTCCGCGGCGATCGTGGCCTTGCGGGCCCAGGATCGCCCGGTGGTCGCGGCGGCCCACGGCGCAGCAATCGCCGGCGGGTGCGCCCTGCTCGGCGCCGCCGACATCGTCGTGACCGATGCCGGGGCGAAGCTCGGATACCCCGTGGCGCGCCTAGGCATCTCGCCGGCCGTCTCGGCGCCCTTCCTGCGTCAGGCCATCGGCGACGGGCCGGCGCGGCGGCTGCTGCTGGATCCCGGCTTGTTCGACGGGCGCACGGCGCTGGCTCTCGGCCTCGCCCACGAACTGGTCGAGCATCCCGAGGAAGTTCTGCCGCGGGCGCTGCAGATCGCGCGCGCGCTGGCGGCGAAGCCGACCGGCGGCGTGCGCGCCACGCGACGCTGGCTGGACGAACTGGAAGCGATCGACCCCGGTCCCGGCCTGGCCGTTTCCGAATCGCTGGTCGGCAGCGCCGAGTCGCGCGCGCGCCTTGAAGCGCTCGCCCCACGCGGAGGTCA
>CAYMJK010000168.1:0-3006 GCA_964390535.1 uncultured Phycisphaeraceae bacterium
CTCGGTCGTCGCCCTCGGCACGCTGCTTGCCGGCGGCATCGGCGACACCATCCGCATCAGCTACGCCTCCGACCACGTGCACGAAGTCGAGGACGGGCTCGAACTGCTCTACACCCTCGGCCTGCGCGAGCGCAAGGGGGCTGAACTCATCGCCTGCCCCACCTGCGGCAGGATCCAAGTGGATCTGTTCACGCTCACCCAGGAGGTACGGGCCAAGCTCGCCGACGAGATCCGCCTGCCGATGAAGGTCGCCGTCATGGGATGTGTCGTCAACGGCCCGGGCGAGGCGGAGGGCGCCGATGTCGCCGTTTTCGCCGGCGACAAGCGCGGCATCATCTACGTGCAGGGCGAGCGCGTCGCCAACGTCCCCGAGGCGGAGATCCTCGACCGCCTCCTCGCCGAGTGCCGCACGTTTCAGCAGCGCGTCGAGGCCGGCGAGGCGGCGCTCGGCCAGAAGCGCATCGACATCGTCCCCCCCGACCCGCAGGGCGCACTCGGATCGGGCTGGGAGAAGATGGCCGCCGAGCGGCTCGCAAAGCTCACCGTCGGCGAAACGCAGTAGGGAAGTGGCTGAGTGGCAAAGTGGCTGAGCGGCAAGGCGCCCCCGCGGCGGAAATCACTCTGCCACTTCGCCACTCTGTCACTCTGCCACTTCGTCCTCTCGCTCATGGGCTGCACAACCCCGACCAACCCGAACTTCGACATCACCCCCGGGGCCTGCCGCGCCGAGACCGCCCGCCTCGAGGCCGACCCCAGACCCCTCACCCGCCCCCTCGTCATCCTCGACGCCTGGCATCACCCGCCCGCCTCCGCGGGCGGCGTGCGCAGGCGCCTCGTCAACCTCACCGGCGCCGACGATGACCAGACCCTCGCCGTCAGCTTCACCGTCCTCTTCAGCATCGAGGCCGCGGCCCGCCGCGCTGTCAACCGCGTCGAGCAGCAGTGGCCATCGGATGATCCCGACCAGACCGTCGAGGTCGATGTCGTCGGCTACTCCATGGGCGGCATCGTCGCCCGCTACGCCGCCGACCTGTGGGACGAGCTTCCGCCCGAATCGCGCCCGGCCAAGCGCCTCAACGTGCGCCGCCTGTACACCATCGCAAGCCCGCACCGCGGCGCCCGCCTCGCCTGCTGGATCGCGCCCGACCGGGCCGCCTGGTCGATGCGCCCTGGCTCGGAACTGCTTGATCAACTGGACGCGGCGCGCGCGCAGCGCGGCGACTACGAACTCACCTGCTACACCCAGCTCAACGACATCACGGTCGGCGCCCGCAACACCGCCCCACCCGGCGAGGCGCCGCTCTGGCGCCACGGCCCATGGCTCCTGAGCCACCAGACCGTGCGCACGAACCCGCACATCCTCCTCGATATCGCCCTCCGCCTCCGCGGCGAGACGCCCATCGCCCAGCCCGGCGACCCGCCGCCGTGTAACTGATTCCTGCCTCTATGCCGGGCGCCTCGATGCCTCTCTTCCCGACAACCGGTCCAATCAAGCCCGCAGTCGTCGTCGCAGCGGCGCGAGGTCCTCGGGGGCGAGGCCGGACTTCGGCGCAAGCCGCTCCAGCGCGCCGGGCGAGAGGACGATCGCGATCGGGCTGACCTTGCCTGCCGCGGCGATCCGTTCGATCTGCCGGCGCATCTCGTGACCGAGCCCCAGGCGCAGCGCCAGCAGGCGGAAGGCGCGGTCCTCGATCGGCAGTCGCGACCAGCGCCGCCACGCCCATGCGCTCCCGGCGCCGGCCGCGCCCAGCGCCAGCGCGCCGGCGCCGAGCCATGGCCAGAGTGCGCCGCGCTGTGGCGGCGCCGGGGCCACTGGAGCGTCCATCACCTGCGCTGACTGCCCGTCCGCCCCGACGATCTCCACCGGCGCCGGCTGCCCCGCAGCCGATGTCGCCAGCACGATGATGATGATCGCTGCCCTCACGCGGCATCCTCCGCGCGGAGCGCGCCGACCGGGGCGCCATGGCTCACGCTCGGCGCTCGCCCGCGCCATCCCGAGCGAACTTCGACCTGCAGCTTGCGCACGCACGCCGCCGCGCGCTGCCGCGCTGCCGGGTCATCGTCACTGCGCGCCAGATCGGCCAGCCGCGCAGCCAGCGGCGTCCACTGCCGGCCGAGCCCGGCGCCCGCCCCGCGCGTGAGCAGTCGGGCCGCAACCCACAGCCCCGCGATGCGGTGCATCGGCCGGTCGTCCCCGAGCATGGCGCCGAGCTGCTCGGCGGCGCCCGGCTCGTAGACCCGCTCGGTCTCGACGACGCCATCGGCGCCGCGCAGCAGCGCAAGGATCGCGTTTGCCCGCACGCGGTGGGCCGCATCCATCTTGAGTTCGGTCAAAGTTGCGCGCAGCGGGCTGTGCGCTGCCGGCCCGCGCCGCCGCCGCCGGGCCAGCGCCTCGATGGCGTTGGCCCGCACCCGCGCCGACGTGTGCCGCAGGGCGCCGCAGAGCGCCTCGTGCGAGGATTCCGACATCAGCGCCCCCAGTGCCATCACCGCCGTCGCGCCCGCTCGCTCCAGCCGCAGGCGCGCCTCATCATCCACCGCCGCGAGCGCTGCCGGGCCCGCCTGGCGCACCGCCTCGAGCAGTTGCTCTTCAACCCGGTCGCACAGGCCGAGCCGCTGCGCCAGGGCCATCGCCTGAAGCCGCCGGCTGGTCTCCCCGTCCGCAATGCGCGCCCGCAGTTCGCTGACGAACCGCTCCGGATCGTCGCGCAGCTGCAGCTGCGCGCACACCGCCGCCGCGCTCCCGCCCGCCCACGGATCCAGCCGCGCCACTTCGCTCGCGGCCAGCGCCCGCACGCCGGCATCCGGATGACGCGTCAGCCGCTCGGCCCGGACCCGCGCATCCTCGGCGCGACCGCCCCGCTCCACCCGCCGGTCTCCCGCCCCCGACAGCCGCAGCAGCGCCGAGCCAGCGATCCGCCCATCCGGGTCGAATGCGAAGTCTTCCAGATCCTCCGCGCTGCCGATGCGCATGGCCGTCCAGCGCACGCGCGGGCTCGGGTCGGT
>CAYMJK010000169.1:0-5742 GCA_964390535.1 uncultured Phycisphaeraceae bacterium
GCCGCCGGCGTCCCCGGCAACGTCACCCCGGACGCGGACGTCTTCCACCTCAACAACCGCCAGAACATCGCGGCGGGCACGCGACTGCGCATCACCATCCGGCTCACCGGCGAAGGCAGCGACCTCGGCAACCGCCAGCTCATCCCCGAGCTGCAGCGCAACACCCTCGGCGTCTCCTTCCTCGGGGATGTCCAGTTCAGCGTCTTCGACACCGCCGGATCCACCGGCATCAGCGATGCTCAGCTGGTGGCCAGCCCGTCCGACTTCAAGCCCACCGGGCGCGACCCCGGAACGATCGCCTCCGACGGCTCCACCAGCTACGGCTACGACGAGCAGGGCGACTTCTTCCTCGAGTTCCTGGCGCCGGTCTCCACCACCTACGCCCTCTACCTCCAGGGTGTCTTCAACGCCGAGTATCGCATCGAGGTCACGCAGGAGGCGACCAGGCCGCAGCCCATCGAATTCGCCGGCCCCGATGGCGCCTTCGGCACTCCCGACGATCTCAACAACATCAACGTCGGACGCTTCCGCTACACCCTCAGCGGCGGCGGCCAGGTCGTCGGCGAGCTCATGGAGATCAGCCAGAACGTCTTCCTCGAGTTCAACGGCGGCCAGATCGACTGGCTCGAGGCCGGCGGCCTCGTCACCACGCTGCGCCCCTTCGCCGCCCGCGGCGTCGGCTTCACCGGAACCATCGGCGGCGTTCCCGTCGACACCTTCATCCGCGACACGGTCGTCAACAATCTCAACGAGATCTTCCAGAGCGCCGGCCACGCCGTCACCTTCTCGCGCGATCCGTCCCAGTTCGAGTTCGAGGACTTCTCGACGATCTTCATCGCCGACTCCGAGGACCCGCTGAGCACCTTCTTCGAGCGCTTCTTCGGCTTCAGCGAGCACGTCGACGCCCTCAACGCCGACCGCAACGACGAGGCGGTGGTCTTCACCCCCGAGCTTGCCATCCTCGACTACAACCCCTCGCCGCAGGATGTCCGCGACTTCACCGAGTCGCTCACCGCCGCCGTCGGCCGGCGCGTCGGCGAGCTCCTCGGTCTGCGCACCACCTCGCCGACCTTCGCCAGCGGCCAGGTGGACCTCCAGTCCAGCAGCAGCGTCTTCGCCGTGCCGACCTCGGGCGGCCGCTACATCATCCCCTCCTTCGCGCGGCCCCTCTCCACCGGCTTCGACCTCCTTTCAGACACCAACTTCTACCTGGGCATCCAGAACTCCGACTCGCTGCTGGACCGCATTCTCGGTACGGTGTGAGTCGTCAGGACCCTTTTTTCGACCTCTCGCGGCCCGCGCCCTCCGGCGCGGGCCGCGTTTTTGCGGCCACGAATCGCCGCGCTCGGACGTGAATTTGCTTGAATGAGCCCCGGATCGGTGGTAACTTCCTACCACCATCCGCCGCGCGCCGGTCGCCAGGGAGAGAGGGAGCCGATCATGCCAGAGAGAGCAGCCTTCCCGTGGGCGGCCGCCGCAGGGGCGGCGTTGGTTGTTGCGGGTGTTGCCGGCGTGGCCGGCGCCCAGGTCCGAACGATCGAGGGGACCGATAACAATCTGAGCCACCCGCAGTGGGGCGCCATCAATCAGTGGCTGCGCCGGCTCACCCCCCCGGCATATGCCGACGGGATCAGCGCTCCGGCCGGGCCCTCGCGCCCCTCCC
Organism: uncultured Phycisphaeraceae bacterium; assembly: GCA_964390535.1. Lineage (GTDB taxonomy): Bacteria > Planctomycetota > Phycisphaerae > Phycisphaerales > UBA1924 > CAYMJK01. The sequence continues at coordinate 1,664 of CAYMJK010000169.1, forward strand.
CCCGCGCTATCTCGCAGATCGTCAGTGAGCAGGAGCAGCCGATCTTCAGCCGGCGCGTGCTCACGAGCATGCTCTTCCAGTGGGGCCAGTTGCTCGACCACGATCTGACGCTCTCGCACGAGAGTTCCCCCGCCGAGTGGTTCAACATCCCGGTGCCCTCCGGCGACCCCTGGTTCGATCCCACCGGCGCCGGCGGCGTGGAGATGCCGTTCCGGCGCTCCGAGTTCGACATCGCGACGGGCACGGATCCCGCCAACCCGCGTCAGCAGTTCAACGCGCTGACGGCGTGGATCGACGCGTCGATGGTGTACGGCGTCGACAGGATCCGCGCGGCGTGGCTGCGCACCCGCGAAGGCGGGCGCATGAAGACCAGCGGCGGCAATCTGCCTCCCTTCAACACCGTCGGCTTCCCGAACGGCAACCCATTCGGCGCTCCCGACGCCTCGCTCTTTCTCGCCGGCGATGTCCGGGCCAACGAGCAGCCGGCTCTCCTCTGCATGCACACGCTGCTGCTTCGCGAGCACAACCGCCTCGCCGACGAGATCAGCGCCGCCAACCCGACGTGGAGCGACGAGCAGATCTACCAGAAGGCCCGCCTGCTGATCGGCTCGCTGGTGCAGAAGATCACCTTCGACGAGTTCCTCGTCGCCCTGGTCGGCGCCGATCGCATTCCGCCGTATACCGGCTACGACCCGACCGTGAATCCCGACATCGCTGCCGCGTTCTCTGGCGCCGCGCTGCGCGTCGGCCACACCATGATCAACCCCTTCATCGCCCGCCTCGGCGCCGACGGGCGCCCCATCCCGGCGGGCCCCCTCGCGCTGCGCGACGGCTTCTTCCAGCCGCAGGTCGTCATCCAGGACGGGATCGACCCGATCCTCCGCGGCATCGTGCAGCAGCTCGCGCAGGAGATCGACATCATGGTGATCGATGATCTGCGCAACTTCCTCTTCGGCGCCCCGGGCGCCGGCGGGCTGGACCTTCCCGCCCTGAACATTCAGCGCGGTCGCGATCACGGCCTCGCCAGCTACAACGACATCCGCGCAGCGCTCGGTCTGAAGCGCATGACCACGTTCGACGAGATGATCAGCAACCCCGAGGTGCGCCAGCGCCTCGCCCAGGCCTACGACGACATCGACGATGTCGATCTGTGGGTCGGCGGCCTCGCCGAGGATCACCTCCCCGGCGCCAGCATGGGCGAGACCTTCACCGCCATCATTCTTGATCAGCTCACCCGCGTCCGCGATGGCGACCGCTTCTGGTACCAGAACATCCTCGGGCCGGACGATCTCGCCTGGGTCGAGTCGCAGCGGCTCTCGGACATCATCAAGCGCAACACCGGCGTGCAGTTCATTCAGCCGAACGTCTTCTTCGTCTCCGCCGACTTCAACCGCGATGCGCAGCTCGATTTCTTCGACTTCCTCGCCTTCCAGTCCGCCTTCGTGCTGGGCGATCCGGACGCAGACTTCGACTTCGACGGGGAGCTGACGTTCTTCGACTTCCTCGCCTTCCAGAACGCCTTCGCGCAGTATCGGTAAGAAACTCATCCACAGATGGCCACAGAGCCCTGGATCCCTGCCTCTGCGATCTCTGCGACTCTGTGGTGAAATGGAATCCGGTCTGGGATGGGTTCCCAGCCGGCGTGCTCAGCGATCGACGAACACGCCGTGCAGCGTCGAGCGCTCCGGCTGCTCGTCATTGCGCGCCCCCGTGCGCTGCGACGCCCCGTTCTCGCGCCCGCTGGAGTACGTATCGGCGCCGCCGAGGTCGAAGAAGGCGCTGAAGCTGAACAGGCGATCCGCCGCCCAGTGATACTCGTCGGCGCTGCTCTGCCCGTGCACGGCGCCCCCCTTCGCCGCGTAGCGGTCGTCCCCCTCCAGATCGAGGAACACCGCCAGCGCCTGCTGCGCTGCCGACCCCTGCGCCAGCCCATCGGCCTCGTACGTGTCGTCCCCAGCCCGATCGAGCAGGAACGTCACCGACTGGTCCCACGCGCCGCTCTGGCTGGCGGCGGTCATCGCCCAGTATGCATCGTTGCCGGCGTCGTCCACCAGCGCCCCGATGGACTGGTGCGCTGCCGCGGCCTGGCTGTAGCGGTTGCCGATGTACTCATCATCGCCGGAAAGATCGTGCAGCAGCCCGAGGGCGAAGTAGTACGCGCATCCCTGGCTGAACTCGCCCGCCTCGTACCGATCGGCGCCGGCCAGATCCCAGAGCGCGCCGAGCCCGCCGGCCGCGTAGCTGCGCACGCCGTAGCCGAACCCCTGGCTGAAGCTCTTGAACACGCCCTCGGTGCCGTAGACGCTGGGAAAGTTCGGGCCGTTGGCGGTGTAGGTGTCGGCGCCTGCCGCATCGATGATGGCGCCCAGGCCGCGCGGCCCGCCGACACCCTGGCAGAGCGTCTCCCCGTGATACGTGTCGTCGCCCTCAAGATCGAGCACGAGCCCGGCGCCGTAGAAGCCCGCGCCCATCGACCACCCGGCGCCGGCGCCAAGGTTCTCGTAGCGGTCGTCCCCCGCCCGATCGATCAGCAGGCCCACGCCCATGAGCCCCGCGCCGATCGAGAACTGCCCGGTCGTGGAATAGACATCGTTGCCGGCGCGATCGTCGATCACGGCGTTGCCCATGACGCCGACGGCCGGCCCGGCGAAGTCGTCGGTCGATTCGTAGCGGTCGTCGCCGGAGACATCGATGATGATGCGCTCGGTGTCTTCGGCGTCGTCGGGCAGTTGGCGGAACCGGTAGACATCATCACCGCCGGCGTCGTAGACCCAGGCGAGGGCGCCCATGTCGTATTCGTTCGGGCCCGGTCCTCCGACAACGGAGATCGCGCCGCCGCCGCGGAGTTCGTAGTGCAGCACATCGCCCGTGACAGCCGCTCGGACCTGCGTCGGCAGGTCGGCCGCTGGGATCGGCGCCGCCCCCGCGCGCGCGCCGAGGACACGCTCGATCTCTTCCAGCGACCAGGGCAGCCGCTCCAGATGCCACGTGAGCATCGTCTCGGCGTCGGCGCCTGCGGCCTGGATGACGTCGATATGCTCCGGCGCCCGCTCATCCATGATGTAGACGCTGTCGCGCAGCGTGCGCACGAGCGACTTCAGCGATGCCCGGCGCGGGGCGTCGGCGAACCAGCGCGCGCGCACATCGCGGACCTGCTCGTGCACTGCCCGCATCTGCTCGACGTCGGCGTGATCGATGCGCGGGATGTCCAGAACCTCGTGCAGCAGGGTCAGCACTTCGGCGACGCCACCCTCGCCCGCCGCCGCGGCAAGCGCCCGGAGCTGGCTTGTCTGGGCATCAAGGCTGAGCGGGCGCCGAAAGGCGCTGACCACGGCGGGCAGGGAGTTCGGATCGAGGTTCTCGTTCTGAAGGTCCGCGAGGTACGGAAGCAGGGCGCCGAGGGCGCCTTCGGCATCCAGCGCGCCCAGTTTCCCAGCGACGTCCAGCACCATGGCTTCAAACGCGCCCTCGGGCGGCGCTTCGATCGTGCGCGCGCCGAGGCCGCGCCCGATGGTCCCGCTCCACGCCCCGCGCGAGGCCACCTGCACGGAGTACGTCGCAAGCTCAGCGCCGTCGCCCGTCCCCGGCTGCGGCACAGCAGCGCCGGGGTCGGCGTCCGGCGCCCGCCGCGCCTCGAGCGTGACGGTCTCGCCCACCGCGAGCGACTTGACGAACTCCTCGAACGTTGCGGCGGATTCGATCTCGACGCGGGCTTCCGGCGCCGGCGCCGCCCCGCGATGCGCGGCAACGAGGACATCTCCGCGCTGCAGCCCCGCCTCCGAGTCGAACCCGCGCCCGCCGAGCGGTCCGGGCATGATCCACCCGACGACCACGCTGCCCCCCGAATCCCGCACGCGCACACCCAGGTACGGCTCGGTCGCCCAATCCTGCGCGAGGGCAGGAACGCAGAGGGCGCAGAGAGAAGCGCAGAGGGCGCTGAGAAGAGGCAGTGTTGGAAAGCGCCGGCGACCGGCCCGCTTCGATATCTCCGATCCGTCCAGGACGCTGCGTCTGCTCATCCCCTCCCCCATCTCTGCGCCCTCTGCGCTCCCTCTGCGTTCTCTGCGTTCAACCTCATC
>CAYMJK010000170.1:0-8176 GCA_964390535.1 uncultured Phycisphaeraceae bacterium
GTGCTCACCGCCTTGCTGTCGCGCTCGATCTTGGTGAACTCCTCCTCGCCGACGCCGAGGCGGGCGGAGATCTCGTCGCTGGTCGCGGGGCGGCCGAACTCCTGCTCGATCTGGCGCCGGGCCTCGTCCACGCGGGCCTGCCGGTGGCGGACGAGGCGCGGAACCCAGTCCATGGCCCGCAATTCGTCGAGGATGGCGCCGCGGATGCGCGGGGCGCAGTAGGTCTCGAACTTCACCTGGCGGTCGAGGTCGTAGGCGTCGATGGCGTCCATCAGGCCGAACAGGCCGGCGCTCATCAGGTCCTCGATGTCCACCTCGTCGGGGAGGCGGGCGTAGATGCGCTCGGCGTTGTACCGCACCAGGTGCAGGTACTTCTCCATGAGGTAGTTGCGGACCTCCTCGGCGCCCTTGCGTTTGTACATCTTCCAGACGTCGGCGATCGGCTTGCGCTCGAAGGGGGAATCGGCGATCGACGGCTCAGCCATGCGCGCTGCAGCCCGCCCCCTCTGCCCCATCCGTCCGCGTGTGTTCGTGCGTGTGAGTGTCATGGTCGGCTCCTTGACCATCTCTTTGCCCTTTCCCTCTGTGGGGCCGGTCCTCGGACCGCGGGCGCGTCGCCTTCCCTGGCGGCGTCAGGCATCAGTATAAGAACAACGATGCTCCAACGCCAGCCCCATTATGCGGCCGCGGCCGAATGCCGCCGGTCCGTTTCGTTTTCTTGAACGGAAAACACATCCGGGACCGGATGTGCGCGTTTGTACGCGTCGATGCGCCGGCGCACGACGTTCTCGGCGCCTGCGCCGACGAACTGTCCGAGAACGTGGCACACGATCATGCTCACCAGCGCCCTCCCGAGCGTGATGTGCGCCGGATTGTCCGCCGCAAGCCCGGCGACCACCGCGACGGAGAACGCCGACAACCCGAAGGCCGTCGCGATCACCCGGGATGGAGTTCCGAACCCTTGCACCAGCGCCTCCTAGCCGATCGACGCAAACGTCGCCCCAGTTGAGCCAGTCCGCACAATCGGCGCCACTCGGCGCCTGCCGGCCCGTGCCAGCCGGGCCGCGAGGCTCCCGCGGGCTCCCTGTGGCCCGGACGTCTGCTCCCGGACCCGCGCCGCCAGCCGCACGATGTCCTTTGCCGCCCGGCTCCGCGGGGCGTCCAGCAGGAGCGGACGCCGGCGCCGGACCGCTGTTCGCATCCGTTCATCCTCCCGCACCCAGCCGAGCAGGGGGAGCGGATAGTCGAGGAACCGCCCACAGACCGCCGCGACGCGCGCGTGCACCCGGGCCGCCGCCTTCTCGCCGGCCACCTGGCTCACGACCAGCCCGAGCCCGCCGGCGGGCAGCCGGCGCTCGACCACGAGCGTCTTGATCAGGGCGTAGGCGTCGGCGATCGAAGCCGGCTCCGGTGTACAGACGATCAGTCCGAGGTCGGAGGCGCCGACCATCGCGAGCACGGCGGGCCCGAGCCCGGCGCCGGTATCCACGAGCACGATGTCGCTCTCACGGTCGAGCCCGGCAAGTCCCGCAAGCAGGACATCCCGATCGGCGCCGGTGAGGGCGGCCAGTCGGGCCACGCCGACAGCGCCGGGAACGAGCCGGAAGCCGCCCGGAGCGTCGATGGTGATGCGGCGCATGCGCTCCGCGGCCGTCAGGGCGTCGTCGGGATCGCCGCTGGCGACGTGCTGCAGGCGCCAGCGCGGCGAGACGCCGCAGATGACATCCGCGTTGGCCATGCCGAGGTCGGCGTCCACGAGCGTCGTGCGCAAGCCGGCGCGGGCCATGGCGATGGAGAGATTCACCGCGCAGGTCGTCTTGCCGACGCCGCCCTTGCCGGATGCGATCGCGACGATCGGCGCTGCGCCGGCGCCGGGCTCGATGCGGGCAGCGCCCGATCCGCCGCGCATCAGGGCGCGCAGCCGCGAGGCCTGATCTGTTGCCGGAGCGCCCATCATGCCATCGCCTCCGCCGGCCGGGCGGCGCCATCGAGCACGAGCCGCGCGATCCGCTCGGGGCGCGACGGCTCGATGTGATCGGGCACTTCCTGGCCAGTGGTCAGGTAGCTCATCTTCAGGTTGATGCGCTGCACAACCGACAGCAGCACCCCGAGATTGACCGCCTCATCCAGCTTGGTGAAAAGGATGCGGTTCGGGGCGAGTGCGGCGAACTTTCGGGCCGCTTCGACCATCGTCGATGCGCTGGCAGCGCAGGAGAGCACCAGGTGGGTCTCGTGCGGGTTGGCCGCCTCCAGGAAGCCGCGGAGCTCGCCCAGCCGCTCCGAATCGCGCTGCGAACGGCCGGCAGTGTCGATCAGCACGACATCGCAATCGGCGAAGGCGCCGGTGGCCGTGGTCATCTCCTGTTCTGTCAAGGCGACGCGCACAGGCACGCCGATAATGTTCGCATAGGTCCGGAGCTGATCCACCGCGGCGATGCGGTAGGTGTCGGTCGTCACCAGGCCGACGCGCTTGCCGTGGCGCAGGCGGTAGGAGGCGGCGAGCTTGGCGACCGTCGTCGTCTTGCCGACGCCGGTGGGGCCGATGAGCGCAATGGTGCGCGGGCGCCCGTCGGGCGGCCGCTGGCTCGGGGCGTCATCGGCGGCGGGCGTCATCGCGGCGATGCGCCGAAGCACCGTCTCGCGCACGATCTGGGCGTCCGCAAGTTCGCCGGGGGTGAGCTCGTCGCGCACGCTGCCGATGATGTCGTCGGCGATGTCCGCCGCAACTTCGCGCTCGAGCATCGTCAGGTACTGATGGGTGAGGGCGTCAGTCATGCGCCCGCTGGCGACGCCGCCGGCGCCGGAAGCTGCCCCCTGGGCGAGCGACCTGCGCGAGCACTCCAGCGTCTGGGCGAGCAGCCCGCGGATCGCGGCCAGTTCGCTCTCCACGCCCGCGGCAGAGACATTCTCCGCAGCGATCGCGCGCCGTGCGTCGGCGCCGGGACCGGCGTCCCCCGAACCCCCGCGGAGCGAGGAGATATCCGGGGCAGAGCCCCCGCGGAGCGAGGGCGCCCCCTCAAGGAGGTCCTTCGGCCCGGTCCGCCGAACCCGCATGGTCGTCGCAGCATCCGCCGGCGCCACCGGCCGAGCCGGAATCTCGCGCGACGGGCGAGACGGCCCCGGACTGCGGGTCGCTGGCGACGCCGGGACCCGCTGCGCGCGCGCCGGTTGCACCTCATGCGTGGCCGGCCGCGGGGCGGGCCTCGTCGGGACGGGGGCAGGAGTTCTGGAGGGCGGCGCCGGCGCCGGCCTGCGCGCCGGCCGATGCGCAGAAGTTGCGCTCGATGCCATCACCTCGACCACCCGCCGGGCGCCGAGGCCGAAGATCCCGCGGGTTCTCGCGTGGCGCGTGTGCAGGATCACCGCGTCCGCGCCGAACGTTCCCCGCACCGCGGCAAGGGCTTCGGACATTGTTTTTGCGCGAAAGGTCTTCAGTTCCATGTTCGCCATCCCTGGCGGCTCGTCCCGCTGCCGCGGACGAAAGTCCGGGCAAGACGCCGGACTCGAAACCCATCGGGGCATCCATGCCCGACATGGGAGACAGTATAACGACGCGGACGTTCCGTGCAACCCCTGTCGAAGAATGTCGGTTATCCACAAAGCATCAACGTTCGCTCAGCTACGACGCCGCCGTCGCGTGCGCCGGCGCGGAGGCCGCAAGCCCCAGCGATTCCACTTCGACCGAAGACTCGATCTCGTTGTACCCCAGCACCGCCGCGCTGGAAATGCGCGATTCCAGGAGCTGGCGCACCACCGCCCGGACCGGCGGCGAAGCGATCACGACCGGTGGCCGCCCCGCCGCGGTGACCTTGTCCAGTTCGTGCACGATGGCGTCGGTGATGCGGCTGGCGACGCGGGCGGGCATGTTGACGCTCGTGCCGGCCGCCCCGCGGTCTATATAGGAAGCAATCTCGTCCTCGAGGGACGGATCGAGGGTGATGCAGACGAGCCTGGGGCGCCCGGCGTCATCCGGGGCGGTGTACTGAGCGCAAATCGTGCGCCTCAGCGCGTTGCGGACGTATTCGGTGAGCACATCCGTGTCGGCCGACTTCGGGGTCCAGTCGGCGAGGGTCTCGACGATGACCTCGAGGTCGCGGATCGGGACCCGCTCGCGGAGCAGGTTCTGCAGCGTCTTCTGCAGGTTCGAAAGCTTCACCGGGTCGGGGATGGACTGCTCGACCAGGCGCGGCGCCTTCTCCTTGAGCCCCTCGATGAGGTTCGCGACCTCCTCGCGGGTCAGCAGCTCGGCGGCGTGGCCCTTGACGACCTCGGTGAGGTGGGTGGCGAGCACGCTGGTGGGATCCACGACGGTGTAGTTGCTCGCCTCGGCCTTGGCCCGCAGCGCCGGCTCGATCCACCAGGCCTCCAGCCCGAAGGCCGGCTCGCGCGTGGGCTCGCCCTGGATCGGGCCGGTGGCGACGCCGGCGTCCATCGCCAGCAGGCGCCCGGGGATGGTCTCCCCCTCGGCGACGATGGCGCCGCGGATCTTCACGCGGTACTGGTTCGGCTCGAGCTGCATGTTGTCGCGGATGCGGATGGGCGGGGTAACGAAGCCCATCTCGACGGCGAGCTGGCGCCGGATGGCGCTGATGCGCTCCAACAGGTCGCCGCCCTGGCCCTTGTCGACCAGCGAGACCAGGCCGTAGCCGACCTCGAGCTCCAGGATGTCCACCTTGAGCAGCGCCTCCACCGGCGGGGGCTCGGCTGTCATCGGCTGGCCGGCATCCGGAGCGGCGGCCGCGGCAGCGCGCCGTGTCGAGCGCCCGAGGAGCGCCGCGGCAGTCGCGAGGCCACCGGCAGTGACGAGCAGGGGGATCGTCGGCAGCGGCGTAAGGGCCAGCACCGCGAGGAATCCAGCCGTGATGGCAAGCCCGCGGGGCTGGCTGGCGAGCTGCCGGGTGAGTTCCCTGCCGAGTTCTGCCTTGTCGCCGGAGCGGGTGACGATGAGGGCGGCCGCGATGGAAATGATCAGCGAGGGCAACTGGGCTGTGAGGCCGTCGCCGATCGTGAGGGTCGTGAACACCTCGGCGGTCTGCCCGGCGGGCCAGCCGCGCTCGATGGCGCCGACAGCGAAACCGCCCGCGATGTTGATGCCGGTGATGATGATGCCGGCGATGGCGTCGCCGCGGACGAACTTGCTGGCGCCATCCATGGCGCCGAAGAAGTCGGCCTCGCGCCGGATCTCTTCGCGGCGGGTCCGGGCCTCGGCCTCGTCGATGACGCCGGCGTTGACATCGGAATCGATCGCCATCTGCTTGCCGGGCATGGCGTCGAGGGTGAATCGGGCGGCGACCTCGCTGATGCGCCCGGCGCCCTTCGTGACGACCACGAATTGCACGATGACGAGGATGAGGAAGAGGACGCAGCCGACGAAGAGGGAGTCGCCGGCGACGAAGTTGCCGAAGGCGCTGATGACCTTGCCGGCGACGCCCATCGCCTCCTCGGGACTGGTGGCGTCGGCGGTAAGGATGAGCCGGGTGGAGGCGACGTTGAGCGAGAGCCGCATCAGCGTCGTGGCGAGCAGCAGCGAGGGGAAGACGCTGAAATCCAGCGGGCGCTGCATGTAGATGACGGTGAGCAGAATAATGATCGAAAGGCTGATGTTGCCCGCGATCAGGATATCGAGCACCGGCGGCGGAAGCGGAACGAGAATCACCGCCAGCACCGAGACGAACCCGATGGGAACGATCAGCCCGCGATACGCGTGCACGCGGTTCGCAAGAGCCTGCAGCGAGCTGGAGCGAGTGTCAGTCAGTTGTCAGTTCCCGCAATCGTGCGCTCGTTGTCGTTCGATCTTCACCACAGAGGTGCAGAGAGCACCGAGAGGAAGAAGCGGCAGGATGGCAGACTGGAGTGATGAGGGGACGACAAGCGAGGCGCGTCATGCGCCACCAGGACGCTGGCGCTCTCGCAGTGAGCGCACTTCGCCACTCCGCCACTCTGCCACTCCTCCTCAGCGCCCTCTGTGCCTCTGTGGTGAGATTCATGCCGCTCGTCCTTCCAGCCGGTACACATACGCAAGCACCTCAGCCACCGCCTCGTAGTGCTCGGGCCGCACCTCGCGGCCGACTTCGACGTTGAAGTAGAGCGCCCGGGCGAGGGGCGCCCGCTCGACGATGGTCACGCCGCTGAACGCCGCGACCTCGCGCATCCGGGCGGCCAGCGAGTCTGCCCCCTTGGCGATCACCTTCGGCGCCCGCATCCGATCGGCATCGTACTTGAGGGCCACGGCGAAGTGCGTCGGGTTGGTCACGACGACATCGGCCTGCGGCACGGCCTGGCGGATCTGCTGCAGGGCGATCTTCTGGGCCATGCGCATGCGCCGGGCCTTCATCTGCGGGTCGCCCTCCAGGCTCTTGCGCTCCTCCTTGACCTCCTCGCGGGTCATGCGCAGGTCGCGGGTGTGCTGCCAGCGCTGATACATGAAGTCAATGATCCCGATCACCAGCAGCAGCAGCAGCAGCCAGACCACCACCTCCAGCACGATCACGCCGGCGAGACGGGCCGCCGGGCGCAGATCCATGAGCGGCATGGCCACGATGTCCCCCATGCGCCGGCGCATCACCAGCGCGCTCACCAGCAGCACGATCGCCAGCTTCACGAGGTTCAGGCCCGTCTTCACGAGGCTGCGCAGGCCGAGCATGCGCTTCGCCCCCGCGATCGGGCTCAGACGGTTCAACTTCGGCCGCAGCGGGCGCGGCGAGGCGGTGATCCCGACCTGAAAGACCTGGATCAGGTACGCCGCGACCGCCAGCATGAGCATCGCCGGAACCAGAATCCACGCCACCCGGATCGACGCCCAGACCGACAACGGGCGCAGCGACTCGGCGCTCAGCAGGTCCCCCGGCGTGCGCCCCTCCAGCACCGCCGTCATCACGCCCCCGAGCGTCCGCGAGATCATCGCCCCGAGCAGCAGCAGCACCAGCAGCCCGGAGAGCAGCGTCACCGCAGCGCTCAGGTCCTGACTGCGCGCAACCTGACCCTCGAGGCGCGCCTCCTCGCGCCGGCGACTTGTTGGCTGTTCGGTCTTTTCTCCGAGCTGCTCGGCCACTCAGCCTGCTCCCTGCGCCCGCGCCAGCCCGGGCGCCATCGCCCACTGGCGCATGTGCTCCAGCGTGTCTTCCACGACATCGCCCGCGACGCTGTCCACGGCCTTCAGCGAGAGGATGATCACGCCGAGGCCGATCATGATCTTCACAGCGAAGCCGATGGTCAGAATATTGATCTGCGGCATGGTCTTCATCACCAGCCCCATGCCGACAAGCACGACGGTGGACACCGCCAGCCCCGGCGCCGCGACCCGCAGCGCAATCTCGAACACCGCCTCGAAGAGCCCCACCAGCGCCTCCGCCGGCAAACCCGTCGCCCAGAACGTCCCCACCGGAGCCGACTCGAACGTGAGGACCAGCGCCGCAAACAGCGCCTCCAGCCCGCCCAGCGAGAGGAAGGCGCCGAGCGCGAGATAGAAGAAGAGCTGCCCGACGACATCGCTCTGCGTGTCCTGCTCCGGGTTGTACGCCCGCGCGATGCTCAGGCCCATCTGGTATCCCATGAGCATGCCGCCAAGCTCGAAGGCGATGAGCGGCAGGCTCGCCAGCAGGCCGATGCCGGCGCCGATGAGCGCCTCCCCGGTCGCCATCATCGCCAGCGTGTAGATGTCGACATCCGGCGGCGCCGCCCGCGTGAACGGGTAGATGGCCACCGTCATGGAAAGGGCGATCACCACCCGCGCCTGCCGCGGCAGCACCCTGCTCCCGAGCACCGGCGCAAACAGGAACAGCCCGAGCAGCCGGGCCAGGACGAGCATGAACGGCGGAATGTGCTCGAGGAGGGGGGCCAAGGTTCAAAGCTCAAAGTTCAAAGTTCTAAATCAGAATGCAGCCGCGCAGCGGCTCACCCATTTGCCATTTGCCTATTTGCCATTTCCCCCCTCTCAAAACAACTGGAACATCTCCGCCGTAAACGCCACCATCCGGGCCACGATCCACGGCATCAGCACCGCGGCCACCACCGTCATCGCGATGATCTTCGGCACGAACGTCAGCGTCTGATCCTGGATCGATGTCACCGACTGGATGATGCTGATCACCAGCCCCACCAGCACCCCGGCGCCGAGGATCGGCGCCACGATCAGCAGCGATGTCAGCAGCATCTCCCGCACCAGAAAGACCGTCGA
>CAYMJK010000171.1:0-4866 GCA_964390535.1 uncultured Phycisphaeraceae bacterium
CAGACCTACGAGAAGTTCACTGAGCGGGTCGCCGCGGGGCGGCCGGGCATCGACCTGAGCCGGACCGCGGAGGGGCGTCTGTTCCTTGGCGAGGATGCTGTTGCTCTCGGCATGGCCGACGACATCGGCGGGCTGGCGGACGCGGCGGAAGCGATGGCGGCCGAACTCGGCCTCGCCGACCCGGCGCTGATGCACTACCCGGGCCCGAAGAGCTTCGACGAGCTGATCGAGGAGATGTTCGGCGGCTTTGTCAAGGCCCCGACTGGGGCTGCCGCGGCGGCCCACGGGGCGCCCGCCGCGCTCGTGGGCGTGCGCGAAGTGCTCGGTGAAGACCTGTGGTCGGCCGCCCTCGAGGCGGCCACGCAGCTTCGCCAGCTCCGCGACGAACCGACGCTGTTGATCATGCCGCGTGTCATCCGGGTGCGGTGATCCGGAATGATGAATGATGAACGATGAATGATGAGTAGGAGGGCGCGTTCGGCCGGGGCAGCCAGGGCCGCTCCGACTCATCGTTCATCATTCAGATTTCCAGAGCGGAGTGGACACTATCGGACGAGGGTCTGCGCGATTGGGATAGCGGCGATCGCCGCGGTCAGGGCCGCGAGCCCGGCGTAGACGAGGCGGCTGCGGTTTGCCTGTGCGCGAAGATCGTTCTGATTCCGGCCGCACTCGCTGCAGATCGAAGACGGGGCGCCGCGCTGGTCGTAGGCGCAGGCCGGGCATAGCCCGCGCTGGCGCCGGCGCGCATCGCGGATTGAACGCGGCGTGCGGATGAGCGTCAGCCAGAGAAAGGCGAAGATCGAGAGATCGGCGAGCAGGCCCGTCCAGAGGAGTTGCATCGGCCAGTGCACCGCGTCGACGCTTCCGTCGGCGTGCCCGTACAACTCATGGCCTGCCTGCGCGGCAAGGAACGGCCAACCGACTGCAAGGCCGCTGCGGTTGTAGTCGATGTGCTCGGCGCTGAGGTTCGGTCGCGGAAGCGAACCCGCCCACCACGGCAGGATCTCCGCTGGTGTCACAGGATCCGCCGCGGCAGCCTCGCTCGCCTCGATGCGAGCACTGTACATCTCGGCAGCCGGGGCGCGCCAGACCGTGACAAACCATGGTCCGAACTCGCCGAAAGCTGGCTCGCCAACCCCAGGCGACCCGATTGTGCGGAACCCGGCGCCGGCAACCACGATCGTCGTGATGGCGCCGAGCACGAGGGCGACGAGAATGTGGATCATCCAGCGCTTCACCGTGCCTGCGCCTTCGCCCCCTCCGACCCATCATTCATCGTTCATAATTCATCATTCGACTCAGATCTCCAGCACTTCCTTGCACTTCTCCTCCACGCGCGTGTCCACTTCCCCCTCGTGCTTCTTGAGAAGTTCCTGGATCTCTTCCTTCAGCGTCTTTACCTCGTCCTCGGAGACGTGCGAGCCTTCCTTGCCGAGGCCGTCGGCGTGCTTGTTGGCGTCGCGCCGGGCGTTGCGTAGGACGATCTTCGCCTCTTCCCCCATCTTGCGGCAGCGGCTCACCAGCTTCTGCCGCTGCTCGGCCGAGGGCGGTGGCACGTTGATGCGGATCTGCTTGGCCTCGACGATCGGGTTCAGGCCGATGCCACTGGTCTCGATCGCCTTCTTGATCTCCGCGACCGCGCTGGGGTCGAACGGCTTGATCAGAAGCTGCGTCGGCTCGGGCACGCTGATCGCCGCCAGCGACTTGATCTCCGTGCTCGATCCGTAGTAATCGACCTTCAGGTATTCGACCAGCGAGGTCGTCGCCCTCCCCGTCCGCACCCCCCGCAGCTCCTGCTTCAGGTAGTCCAGCGCCTTCGCCATGGCGTCCTCGGCCTCGAGCAGGATGGTGTCAGGATCGGTGGACATCGCACAACTCCCTGGCGGAGGCCCCCGGCGCCCCCCCCGCGCCCGCGGACTGCCGCGGCAACTGATTTCCGGCAGATGGCCGGATGATACCGCCGCCCCCGTGCCGGGGCCGCCAGGGGCCTCCCGCGAGCCGCCCGGGCCCGGCAGCATCCAGCGCCATCTGTGGTCCCTGCCTACGCAGGATCGACGCGGGTGCCGATGGGCTCGCCGCGGACCGCGCGGGCGATGGCGCCCGGCGCGTTGAAGTCGAACACCACGACCGGGATGCCGTTCTCCTGGCACATCGTCAGGGCAGTCATGTCCATGACGCGGAGGTTGCGCCGGACGGCCTCGGCGGCGGTGAGGCGCTCGATCCTGGTCGCGGAGGGGTCCTTGGCGGGGTCGGCGGTATAGACGCCGTCCACTTTGGTCGCCTTGAGGAGGATGGCGCACTCGAGTTCGGCAGCGCGCAGGGCAGCGCAGGTGTCGGTGCTGAAGAAGGGATTGCCGGTGCCGGCGGCGAGGATGACGATGCGGCCCTTCTCGAGGTGGCGCAGGGCCCGCTGGCGGATAAAGGGCTCGGCGACGGCCCGGATCTCGATGGCGCTCATGACGCGGCTCTCGGAGCCGATGGCGGTGAGGGCCTCGCGGAGGGCGAGGGCGTTGATGACGGTGCCCAGCATGCCCATGTAGTCGGCGGTGGCCCGGTGGACCGTGCCCTCCTGGGAGAGGGCGGCGCCGCGGATGATGTTTCCGCCACCGACGACCACGGCGATCTGGGCGGCCGGGGCGGCGGCGGCGATCGCACGGGCGATGTGGGCGACCTCCTCCGGGCCGATGCCGAAGGCGCCGGCGGGGCTGAAGCTCTCGCCGCTGAGCTTGAGGAGCACCCGCCGCCCGGCCTGGGGTTGGGGGGCGGTGGGGGTGGGGGCGCCTGTGGGATCCGGCATGAACTCTCCCGATAGGATCTGGCGCCGGGTTGCTGCCCGTAGTTTCGGGGCGGGCGCCACGCATTGAACCCCCTGGCGGTACACCGGTCAAGAACCCGGATGGGTCGCGAACCGACCCCGACCGTCCCGCGAACCGGGAGCCGGGAGGAGCCTTGTGGCGCTTGCTGAGCCGGCGCGGGCCCGCCGCCCGGTTGGCCCGGCGGGAGCGCCGAGCCGATAGGACGTGCCGATGCCCCCTCCCACCACCCCGCAGACCTCATCCGTGCACGCCGGGGCCGTGTGGTGGCGCCGGCGGAGCAGCATGCTGGGGATGGCCCTCGGGGCCTCGCTGGTGGCTCACGCCCTGCTGATGGCGCTGGCGGCGGTGATCGCCTTCGGCGGCGGGACGGGGGCGGCGGGGCAGGCCGCCGAGCCGGTCGAGTTCGCGATCGTGACGGATCTCGAACTGGCCCAGCTTCAGCAGGAGGTGCTGGAGGATGAGGTTCCGGAGATTCCCTCCGAGGACGCAGAGCTGCCGCAGGTGGATCTCATGGAGGAGCAGCTGGATGCCGAGGTGTCGGCGCTCATCCAGGATCTCGGAGATGTCGGGTCGCAGATCGGCGCCGGGGATGTGAGCGGGGCCGGGCTCGGGCTCGGCGGGGCGGGGGCCGGGGGGGCGAGTTTCTTCGGCATCGAGGCGACGGGGAACCGCTTCGCCTACATCGTGGATACCTCCGGCTCGATGAGCGTCGCCGGCAAGAGCGAGACACTGCGGGCCGAGCTGTCGCGCTCGCTCGTCGGGCTCGCCGAGACGAGCAGCTTCTTCGTCTCGCTGTTCAGCAACGATGCGGCGCCGCTCGGCGGCGAGGTGAAGTGGACCGACGCGACCGACCGGGGGAAGCAGTGGGCCCGGCGGCTCGTTGCCGCCTTCGAGGTCACCGGGGGCACGAACCCGAGCCCGGCGTTCACCATGGTGTTCGCGCTCAAGCCGCGGCCGGACGCGATCTACTTCATGACCGATGGGCAGTTTCCCGAAGAGGTCGCCACGGAGATCGCGCGGCTGAACCGCGGGCAGCGAATCCCGATCCACTGCATTACGTTCGGCTCGACGGAGGCCGAGGGGCTGATGCGGTACATCGCACGGCAGTCGGGCGGAACCTACACGCACATCCCGGGGCCGGGCGGGTGAGGCTCGCTTTCCTGATCGTGATTCTGGCTTTCGGTGGCGCTGTCGAGGTGGCGGGCCAGCTCGCGGTGCGCGGGCCGGAGGCGCCGCCGGGGGAATCGGTTTCCAGCGTGAGCGACCGCGGGGTGTTCGTGGTGGCGCCGGACGGCGTGCTCCATCTCGTGAGTTGGGATCGCGTGCTGCGCGTGGAGGGCGAGCAGGCGGAGAAGGCGGCGGAGTTCATGCCGCTGGCCGAGGACGCGTGGCGGGCGCGGCGCCGGCTGGAGCGCGGGGACGCGATCGGGGCCGAGCCGATCTTCGAGCGGCTGTTCGACGAGACGCGCGCGTGGCGCGGGCCGACTGCCGCGGTGATCCGCGAAGGGCTGATGCGGTGCCGGCTCCGGCGCGGGGCCCAGGTGGGGGCGATCGAGCCGTGGCTCGCCCTGCTGGAGGCCCGGGCGAGCGCGGCAGCGGGCATCGAGCCCTACCGGGCCGACTGGGCCCAGGAGGCGGGGCTCGGGGAGGTGATCGACGCGGCGACGGGGCTGGCGCCGGCGCTGCCGCCGATGTGGCTCGACTGGGCATCCGTGCGGCAGTTCGGGGCGGACAGCGGGATCGGCGAGCCGCCTGCCGCAGAGGGGGACCAGGCGGCAGCGCTGCGGGCGCTGTATCTCGCGGCAGCGCGGTTCGAGGCGGGGCTGGCGGCGGCGTCGGAGGCGGGCGCAGCCGGCGCGGGCAGGTCGGACCCCGGCGTGCGCCTCGTGCGCGACATCGTGCTTGCCCGGGCGGGGTCGCCGGAGGATCGGGCCGAGGCTCGCGCGCGGCTGCGGGCCCGGCTGGATGAGGCGCCGCAGCCGTGGATGGCGGCGTGGCTGCGCGTGGCGATCGGACGGTCGCTGGTGCGCGAGCCGGATGAGGAGTCGCG
>CAYMJK010000172.1:0-4299 GCA_964390535.1 uncultured Phycisphaeraceae bacterium
CGCGGCGGAGCAGGCGCCAAGCCCGGGGCCGCCAGTTCTACCCTGATTCCGGGGCCGATTCCGGGGCGGGCGCCGGCGGGTAGGCCACCTTGAGCGCGCCCGGCAGGACACGGAGTTCCAGCGACGCCTCGACGCTATCGCCGGGCCACGCGACCGGCTCTCCATCAAGCTGCAGCGCCGCGGCAGTGTGCGCGACGACCCGGACCTGCCGCGCCCGCCGGTAGATGGCGCCGCGCCGGCCGATGTGCGCCCGCGCCCGGGCAAACGCCGCCCACGCGGCCAGCGTGATCGGGCCGGAGGTCGGTAGGAAGACGGCGTCCAGCAGCCCGTCGTCGATGATGGCGTCGCGGGCAGGATTCAGCCCGACGGCGTAGTGCCGGCTGTTGGCAACGACGAGCAGGCCCCGCTGCGCGCGCACGATCCGGTCGCCATCACAGTCAACGGTCAGCGTCGGCGGGCGCCCGCGGAGCGCCTCGGCGAGGATGGGGCGGAGGTAGGTCGAGCGCCGGATGGCGCCGCGCCGCCGTGCGTTCAGGCGGCGCGTCACCGCGGCATCGAACCCGATCGAGGCCATGAGCGCGAACAGGCGGACCCCGCCGGACCCGAGATCGCACTCGCCGAGATCGACCGCGCGCACGGCGCCGGCGCTGTGCGCCCCCGCCGCGGTCATCCCGAACTCGCGCGCGAAGAGATTCTCGGTGCCCGTGGGCGCGTGGTACACCGTGGCGCCGCTGGAGCGCAGGGCAGCCAGCGCCCGGTGCAGGGTCCCGTCGCCGCCCACGATGATGACCGTCCCGGCGCCGGCGAGCTCCGCCTCGAGGTCGACCTCGCGCCCCGGCCCGACCTCAACGACCCTGGCCGGCGTCCCCGCCGCCGCGAACCGGCGCGCAATATCGACGGCGATTCCGGCGCCCCTGCCGCGGCCGGAGGCGGGATTGACGAGCAGGATGGCGCCGGAGGCCGGGAGCGGGGCGTGGGCTGCCTCGGGCGTGCTCATGAGCGGCGGAGGGCTCAGGCGCCGGTTCAGCCGCCGGACCGGCTCGGGCGGGCCTGAAGGGTGATGGTGAGCGTCTGCTCCTTGCCATCGCGAATGACGCCGACCTTGACCTCGTCGCCCGGATCGTGCTCGGCGAGTTTCGCCATCCAGTCCATGACCGATGCGATCTGCTCGCCGTTCCAGGTCATCAGGCGGTCGCCGGTCTGCACGCCGCCGGCCGCGGCAGCGCCCCCTTCGGTGACGGAGGCCACGGCGACACCGGGCTCGCTGTCCTCGTAGTTGCCGGGGCTGACGCCGAAGCGGACGCGGATCTCGCTCATGGCCGGCCCCTGCGGGGGGGCCTGGGCGGACGGATTGCTGAAGATGAACGGTTCGGGCCGGGTGGCCGCCGCGGCGAGGATGTTGTGGAAGAGGTGGATCGCCTCGACCGCGCCGATGCGGTTGATCTTGTAGCTGGTGTCCTCGGGCGTGTGGTAATCCGCGTGGAAGTCGGCGATGATGCCGAACAGGATCGGCAAACCCTTCTGGAGGAACGGGAGATGGTCGCTGCCGCCGCCGCTGGGGCCGCGGGTGACGATCTCGAGCTCGCTGGCGTCGAAGAGCGGCTGGAGCCATTCCTCCATGCCCTCGGCGGTGCCGACGCCGGAAACGCTGAGCCGGCTGTTGGTGATGCGCCCGATCATGTCGAAGTTGATCATGAGGGCGTGATCTTCCCACGCGCCGATCGGGTTGTTGACGTAGTAGCGGGAGCCGTTGAGGCCGGATTCCTCGGCGTCGAAGAGCATGAACAGAATTGAGCGGGCGTTGCCATCGTCCCCGAGCGTGTCGTAGTCGGCCTTGAGTTCGTCGGCGAGCATGAGGATGGCGGCGGAGCCGGAGGCGTTGTCATCGGCGCCGGGATGGAGCTTTCCGCGGGCGTCGCGCCCGCCGCGGGAGCCGAAGTAGCCGAGGCCGAGATGATCGAGGTGGGCGCCGATGATGATGATCTCGTCCGCGAGTTCGCCCTTGCCGGGCAGCAGTCCCCCGACGTTCTCCGCCATGAGTTCCTCGCGCTCCAGTTCGGCGCTGAGGGCCACGTCGGCGCCGAGCGGGCGGACCGCGCGGCCGGCGTCGGCGGCCGCGCGCAATTCCATGAGATCCGGGCCGCCAGCAGCCTCGAGCAGGCGCTCGCCGGCGCCGGTCGTCATGTGCAGCACTGGCACATCGAGCGGGCGGCCTGCGCCGGTGTCGGCATCCAGCAGCGACTCGGCCCGCGGGTCGAACGTGCCCGGCGTGTTGACGATGATGACGGCGGCGGGGTTGCGGTCGCGGATGGCCGCGAGCTTGTTGTGGAAGCCGGCCCTGCCGCTCCAGGCTCGGTCGCTCCACTGGCTGGTCCCGTCCTCGGTGGCCGGCTCGAAGCGGAGCATGAGGGCGATCTTGCCCGTGAAGTCGTCGGTCTCGTCGAAGCTGCTGTACCCCTCGGGGCCGTCGGCGATGGAGTAACCGACAAAGACGAGTTCGCCGGTCGCTTCGCCGCTGGCGCCCATGGCCGTGGCGGTGAAGTCCTTGCCGCCGCTGAACTCCGCGCCATCGATACGCACGGACTGGGCCGTGACGGTGGTGGCGCCGCCGAGCGGGAACGGCTGGCGATAGCTGCGCTCGCCGATGCGCCCGGGGACATCGAACGGCGGTTCGAGGCCGGCCTCCTCCAGATAGAACTCGCAGTACTCCCGCGCGATCTCCATGCCGCGGGATCCCGGCACGCGCCCCTCCATGAACGGGCTGGCGAGCGTGACGAGGTGGTCGTTGTAGATCCGTACGTCTTCGGAGAAGCCGGTGAGGTCGCCCGTCAGCGGCAGATCGTCGTCGGTGGTGGCGGGGGTGGTGGTGGGGGCGGGGGCGCTCGGCGCAGTCGCTGCAGGCGCCGCCGGGGCCGGGGCGGCCTGACGGGCGGCGGCTGTGGCGCCGAGGCCAAGCAAGGCGCCCGCGGCAAGGGCAATCGCGCCGAGGCGGGCGGGTGAGGGGCGATCAAGGGCGGGCAGTATCCGCTTCATCCGGGGTTCTCCAGCCTGCCGGTCGCAGCCGGAAGTCCCGGCCGGCGGGCAGAAGCCCGAGGCAGCGCGAGAAGTGTATCCGGAACGGCCGGGCGGGCTCGAGGGCAGACCAGGCGCCGAAGGGGCGCTTGCTCGAGGGAGCGCGACCGGGTTCCAGCACGTTCGTCGGCGTCAGCCCGCGCATCAGGACATCCCGCGGCAAAGGCGTCGCCGCCGCGTACGATTCGCGCATTCATGCCCCTCCGATCCGCCGTCGCCGCCGTGCTGATGACCTGCCTCGCGGCGGCGCCTGCCGCCGGCCTCCACCCGCAGGATGGCCCGGATGTCGATCTCCGCGTCCAGATCACCGACGAGGGCGTCACTGCCTCGATCACCTTCAACCTCGCCTTCGCCGACGCTGTGGTCTACGCCCCGCGGGAGCAGCCCGGCGCTCTGCATCCGGTCGAGGCGCCTGCCCTTGGCGACGCCCTGTTCGACTTCATTCGCGCGCGCAATCGTGTCACCATCGACGGTGTCGAGGTGACCCCGACGCTGCGCTCGTTCGAAACGCCCGAGCCCCAGGCCGATCTGCTCCCCCTGTTTCCGCTCAGCGGCATGCGGGCGCTCATCAAGGCCCACCTGATCGTGGAGTATCCGGCCAAGAGCCCGCCGCAGGCGGTCACCTTCCGGTGGAGCGAGTTTCCGATCGACCCGGTGCGCAGCACGGCAGACGAGCAGTTGCCGGTGATCATCGCCGGGCAGTTCAGCGCCCGCGGGGCGAGCTGGATCGTGGAGTTCACGCGGGAGAATCCGGAGCACTCCTGGCGCCGGGCCGACACGCCCGAGCAACGGTTCGAGGCGGTTCCGCCCCCGCCGGCGCCGCGCCGGCTGCACGTGCCGGCGGCCTCGCTGGCCGCGGCGACCGCGGGCGTCTCCTGCGCGATCGGGGCCCTGGCGCTGGCGCCGCGCCGGCGCCGGCGGATGCTCGCGGGCATCTCCCTCGTCGCGGGCCTGATCGCAGCGCCCCTGCTGGCGGATGTGGGGGTGATGGAAGTTGAGTCGCCGCAGTGGTGGGGCAGCCGGCCGGCGGCGATTTCGAGCGAAGAGGCCCTGGCGGTCTTCCGCCCGCTGCACGCGAACATCTATCGCGCGTTCGACTACAACGAGGAGAGCGACATCTACGACGCCCTCGCCCGCAGCGTTCATGGCGACCTGCTGGACGATCTGTACAACCAGGTGTACCAGGGGCTGGTGATGCAGCTCGAAGATGGCGCCGCCATCAGCCGC
>CAYMJK010000173.1:0-4596 GCA_964390535.1 uncultured Phycisphaeraceae bacterium
TGCCCGTCCGGCTCGACCGCCTGCCTGTGAACCTGGGCGCTGCGGCCCGCAACGTCGGCGCCCGGCGCGCCGGCGATGTCGAATGGCTGGTCATGCTCGATGACGACAGCGCGCCGCTGGATGCCGGTTTCGTGCGCCGCCTCCACGGCGCCTCCGAAGACGTCGGCGCCATCGCCGCCGACATCACCCTGCCCGATGGCCGGCGCGAGGTGGGCGGGCTGCCGGAGGTCTTCGTCGGGTGCGGGGCGGCGATCCGGCGCCGGGCGTTTCTGGAGGCCGGCGGGTACGACGGGAGCTTCGGCTACTACGTCGAGGAGTACGACCTGTGCGCGCGGCTGCTGCTCGCCGGCTGGCGCATCGCGCACGAGCCCTGGTTCCGCGTGCGCCACGAGCGCGAGCGCCGCGGGCGCGACATGAACCGCATCCTCCAGGCGCTCGTCCGCAACAACGGATGGGTCATTCAGCGCTATGCCCCGGAGGCCGAGCGCCGCGCCGAGTTGCGCGCCATGCGCCGTCGCTATCGCGAGATCGCCGTCAGAGAGGGCGCCATCGTCGGCTTCGGGCGCGGGTTGACCGAACTGCGCGCCACCATCGGCGCCCAGCAGCGCTGCCCGATGCCCGATGACCTCTGGTCCCGCTTCACCGGCCTCGCCGCCGCCCGCGCTGCCCTGCAGGATGCCATCGAGCGCGCTCCGGCGCCCATCGCCACCTGCGCCATCGTCGATGAAGGCAAGCAGGCGCACATCATCCGGCGCGCCCTCGCCGAATTCGGGATCGACGAAATCGGCGCCGGCGACGATCCGGACGCCCACATCATCGGCACGCTCTCCCCCGGCCCGATGCTCGACGCCTGCGCCCGCCGCGCAGCCCGGCAGACGGGCGACCGGCCGCTGGTGATCGCCCCCTGGCGCGCTGCCGACGACCGGACCGCCGCGCCCCTCGCGCTCATCGCAGGCGCAGGATCTTCGACGCCGGCGACGAGCCGCTGAGCAGTTCGTCGGTGATCTCGCGCACGCTCACCAGTTGCGTTGGCCAGACGAACGCCCGCTCGACCTCCGCCGGGCCGACCCAGCGCGCGGCGTCGTGGGCGGCATCGAACTGCGGCTGCCAGTCGGGCGCGGCGAGCGCGCAGAATCGCGGCGCGATGATGACCATGTCCCGCGTGTGCATGTAGAACGGTGGCGCCGCCTCCAGCGCCCACAGGCCGAGCAGCGCCGGCGGCGCAAGCCCCGTCTCCTCGACCATCTCGCGCTCCGCCGCGGCGACGGCCGTCTCGCCCGGCTCGATAGCGCCCATCACCGGCTGCCACGTGCCGATCGCCGGCTCGCGGGCGCGGCGCATCTGCAGCAGATCGATGGCCGCGTATGGCCCGGTCCGCCGGCGCGGCTCGGCATCAGGGAATGTCGCCGATCCGCGGCTGAACCGCGCGCTGGCGCGGCAGATGAAGACCTGCACCATGTCCGCCCGGATCTCGCTCATGGCTCGATCCTTGCTCCCGCAGCGCTCGCCAGCATCGCCGCCTTGTCCAGCGTCTCCTGCCACTCGGCCTCGGGATCCGAATCCGCCACGATGCCGGCGCCGACGCTGTAGCTGAGTTCGGCGTCTTGGAAATATCCGGGCTGGTCAGAAGGACCCGCCGCGGAGCGGCGGTCTACCCCCCCCGCCGCCCGCACCGCCCGCTCCGTCACCAGCGCCGTGCGGATCGCGACACTGAAGCTCGCGCTCCCATCCGGCCGCAACTCGCCGATCGCCCCGCAATACGGCCCGCGCGCGCCCGGCTCCAGCGCCTCGATCATGCGCATCGCCTGGATCTTCGGCGCCCCCGTCACCGACCCCGGCGGAAACGCCCTCCCCAGCGCCTCCAGGAACGAAACCTCCGGCCGCAGCCGCCCCGAGATCTCCCCCGTCGCCTGCAGCACCGCCCCCGCCCCGGCGCCGTGCCGCTCGATCGCCCGCCCGCGCTCGACCTCGATCGACCCGAACGCGCACGAGCGCCCGAGATCGTTGCGCATCAGATCGATGATCATGTTCAGTTCGGCCGTGTCCTTCGGCGCCGCCTCGAGCTCCGCCGGATCGCCCGCGCCCGGGCGCGTCCCCTTCATAGGTCGCGTGACGATGCGGCGCGAAGCCGCATCATACTCCAGGAACTGCTCCGGGCTGAACGAACACAGCGCCCGCCGCGTCTGACCCGGAACCTCCAGGTACGCCCCGTGCCACGGGTCGGTCGCCGCCGCCACCTGCGCAAACAGCGCCCGCGCGCTCCCGCGAAACCCCCCGACGAGTTCGTGCGCGAGGTTCACCTGGTACACATCACCGGCCCGGATCCGCTCGATGACCCGGCCAACATCACGCACATACCGCGGCTGCCCCGTCCGGCTCCGCAGCGCCTCGACGGAAAACGCGCCACTGACCTGCTCTGAGGTCAGTGGCTCCGAAGGACTCCTCTCAACCGCCGCCGCCCTCCCCGGCGCCTCCAGATTCCCCGACCATCGCCCATCCTCGAACACCGCCCTCGCCTCGCAGCGCACGAACCCGATCGCCGGCCATGCGCGCGCGCCGTCGGCGCCTCCCGCGTCCTTCGCCCCTCCCCCGATCCCCGCCTGCCCGACCCCCAACCCCGCCGGCGGCCCTGCCGCGGCAGGCTCGATGCGCTGCCCGAGGTCGTAGGACAAAAACCCCAGCAGCAGACTGCCGCGCGCCCGGGCCTCGGCCCACGCGCGCTCCAGCTCCGCCAGGTCCGCGGGAAAGATCCACGCCTCCGGCCCCGCCGGGCGGGCGAGCGTGATGCGCCGGCGCCCCGGCCGGCCCGACCAGATCGCCGCGAGGGGAGATGCAGCCGGCCAGCAGCGCAGCAGGGCGCCGGGGTCGGCGGCGCCGGTCGGGATCGGGCTCTGGAGGGCGCCGGGCACGTGAATCCTGCAAAAACGCGCACCATATGCAGCCGGCGCGGGGGTCGGCGGGTCGTCCCGGCGCCCGTTGCCCTCTAAACTCTCTGCCCGGGGCGCCTCATGTCCGAGGGGCTCCCGGCGCCGGAATCGACGTTTCATCCTTCAGGACCCAGAGAAAGCCCGCCATGGCAAAGCGACCTGTTCCGACCGCAACGAAGCGTCACGCCGCCGGCGCCCCCAAGAAGCTCCGCAAGAAAGTAGCGAAGGCCCCACCCATGCGCGACCGCGGCGACCGAATGGTCTATTACTTCGGCAAGTCCAAGACCGAGGGCAAGGCCTCCATGAAGGCCCTCCTCGGCGGGAAGGGCGCCAACCTCGCCGACATGACCTCCATCGGCCTGCCCGTCCCCCCCGGCTTCACCATCACCACCGAGACCTGCGCCAAGTACTACGAGGGCGGCAAGCGCCTCCCCCACGGCCTCATGAACGAGGTCCACAAGAACATGGCCATGGTCGAGAAGGAGAAGGGCGGCGTCTTCGGCGACCCCGTCAACCCCCTGCTCGTCAGCGTCCGCTCCGGCGCCGCCGCCTCCATGCCCGGAATGATGGACACCATCCTCAATCTCGGCCTCACCGACGAGGCCGTCGAGGCGATGGCCAAGCAGACCGGCAACCGCCGCTTCGCCTACGACGCCTATCGGCGCCTGATCAACATGTTCGGCGATGTTGTCATGGGCGTCGGCCATGAGCACTTCGAGGCCGCCTTCGACAAGATCAAGAAGAAGCACAAGGCCACCGTGGACACCGAGGTTCCCGAAGAGGGCATCGTCGAGCTCTGCGAGGCCTACAAGGCCGTGTACAAGCGCCGCGTCGGCGACGAGTTTCCGCAGAACCCGTCCAAGCAGCTCGAGCTCGCCATCGAGGCCGTCTTCCGGAGCTGGAACGCCGACCGCGCCGTCAGCTACCGCCGCCTCAGCGGCATCACCGGCCTCAAGGGCACCGCCGTCAACATCCAGGCCATGGCCTACGGCAACATGGGCGACGACTGCGGCACCGGCGTCGCCTTCACCCGCAACCCCTCCACCGGCGAGAACAAGTTCTACGGCGAGTTCCTCGTCAACGCCCAGGGGGAGGATGTCGTCGCCGGCATCCGCACGCCCCGGCCCGTCGCCGAGATGCCCAAGTGGAACAAGCGCGTCCACGACGAGCTGCTCAAGATCAAGACGAAGCTTGAGAAGCATTACCGCGACATGCAGGACATCGAGTTCACCATCGAGCGCGGCGTCCTCTACATGCTGCAGACCCGCACTGGCAAGCGCACCGGCGCCGCCGCCGTCCGCATCGCCTGCGACATGGTCAAGGAGGGCCTCGTCACCGAGCCCGACGCCCTGCTGCGCATTCCGGCCGGCGACCTCACGCAGTTGCTCCTCCCCAGCTTCGACCCGAAGGCGAAGAAGACCGCCGATATCCTGGCGACCGGCCTTCCGGCTTCCCCCGGGGCCGCCGTTGGCAAGCCCGCCTTCACCGCCGAGGAGGCCGTCGAGCGGGCCCGCGACGGCGAAATCGTCATCCTCGTGCGCAAAGAGACCAGCCCCGAGGATGTGGATGGCATGCACTCGGCCGCCGGCATCCTCACCAGCACCGGCGGTATGACCAGTCACGCCGCGGTCGTCGCCCGCGGCGGGGGCAAAAGCTGCGTCGCCCGCGC
>CAYMJK010000174.1:0-2708 GCA_964390535.1 uncultured Phycisphaeraceae bacterium
GGCGTAGGCGGGCGCGCCGACGAGCGGATTCGAGGAGAGGCGGGCGGCCGCGACAGGCATGGAGATCGCCGCCCCGATCAGGACCGAGAGGCTGACGATCTGAAGCGTGACGATGGTGCCGTTTACGAGCCTCGGGGCATAGCGGGCGTAGAGGTCCGGATCGTATCCGAGCACCAGGTGGGCGACGAGCGCGATGCCTGCGGCGATCCACAGCCCGAGGAGGATGTGGCCCGCGATCCGCTTTTTCGTCCACGGCCGAGGGGGCGCGGCGGGTGCTGAGATGTGACCCGCCTCGGCGGCGACCTGGCTCATCCGACCGCCTCGCCGCGGCGCGCCCAGCGCTCGATCCACCCGAGCGCGACGGACGAGACGATCGCCAGCGCGAGGTAGATCAGGCAGGCGACGCCGAAGAAGAGGAACGCCTCCTTCGTCACCCGCGCCGCGATCCCCGCCTGGCGCAGGATGTCCGCGAGGCCGATCACCGACACGTAGGCGGTGTCCTTCAAGAGGATCAGCCAGAGATTGGAGAGAGCCGGCAGCGCCAGCTTGACCAGCTGCGGCAGGATGATGAGACGCATCGTCTGCAGGCCGCCGAGGCCGATGGCGAAGCCGCCCTCGTACTGGCCGCGCGGTATCGCCCTGAACGCCGACAGGATCGCCTCGCTGGCGAAGGAGGAGAAGACCAGTCCGAGCGCCACCATGCCGGCGACGAAGGAGTTGATCTCGATGCTGGCGCCCTCGACGAAGAAAGTCGCGACCTGACGGAAGACGATGCTGACGCCGTAATAGACGATGAAGAGCGTTAGAAGCTCCGGCAGGCCACGGAAGATGGTGGTGTAGATCTCCGCCGAGCGCCGCAGCGATGGCTCGTCGGAATCCTTTGCCAGCGCGACGAAGAAGCCTATGAGGAGCCCGAAGGGCAGGGTGGCGAGCGCCAGCGTCACGGTGACCAGCGTGCCGCGCGCTATCTCGTCTCCCCAGCCCTGATCCCCGAACGAGACCAGCGTCCAGACGGATTCCATCCCCGTGTGCCTTCGCCCGCCGGGACGTCAGCCGGCCCGGCGGGCGTGTTTGGAGACGCCGCGGCTAGCTGCCGTAGACGTCGAATGAGAAATACTTGTCGTTGATTTCCTGGTACTTGCCGTTCTCGCGGATCGCCTGGATGGCGGCGTTGAACATTTCCTTCAGCTCGGAGTCCTCCTTGCGGAGGCCGACGCCGGCGCCTTCGCCGTTGATCACCGGGTCGATCGGCAGCGTGCCGACGATACGGCAGCAGGCGCCGTCTTCGGTGTCGAGCCATTCCGACAGCACCACCACGTCGTCGATCGCCGCGTCGATGCGGCCGCTCGCCAGGTCGAGCTTGTATTCGTCGGCGGTCGGATAGAGCTGCAGGTTTGAATCGGGGAAGTGCTCTTCCGCGTAGTTGGAGTGCGTCGTGGACGACTGCGCGCCGATGGTCTTGCCGGCGATGTCCTCCGGCGTGACGCCGGCTATGTCGGAGGCTGTCGGCACGGCGATCGCGGGCGGCGTGTTGTAGTACTTCTCCGAGAAGTCGATCACCTGCTTGCGCTCCTCGGTGATCGACATGGAGGCGATGATGGCGTCGAACTTGCCCGATTGCAGCGCCGGGATCATGCCGTCCCAGTCCTGCACGACGAACTCGCACTCCACCTGCATCTCCTCGCAGAGCGCCTCGGCGATCTCGATGTCGAAGCCGACGAGCGAGCCGTCCGCTTCCATGTTGTTGAACGGCGGATAGGCGCCCTCCGTGCCGATGCGGACGGTGCTCCAGTCCTGCGCCGCGCCGACACCGGCGGTGAGGGCAATGGCGGCCGCTGCCGCCAGAAGGGTGTGGATACGCATGTTGGCTCCCTGCCGTAGTTTCGTGTCCCGGATGCAAGAACTGGGCCTGCCGGCGCCGAAAAGAGCTGGCTCTGGGAGACAGTCTGCCGCCATTCCGCATCAAATCAAGCCGATCGCCGCGCTTTTCGACCAAGGCGGGCAAACCGGGTAAGCCTCCGTTAGCCGGATTCCCCCCTGCCGGGCCGCCCGCGGGCACCTCGGATCGCAGAGTGAGCTTCCAACAGCCTTCCGATAGCGCCGGCGGCGCTCGGGCTACGGCGCCAGCCCGAGACCGGAGAACGGGATGAAGGTGACAGGCTCGCCCTGCTTCACAGCCTGAACGTCCTCGGTCACTTCGATCAGCCCGTCGGCTTCGCGCAGCGATGTGATGAGCCCCGAGCCGTCGCGCGGGAACTTCGTCACGACCGGCTCGCCGTTTGCGCCCGTGGCAAGCCTGCCGCGCAGAAACTCCCGCCGCCCGGTCTTGCGCCTGATGATCTCGAAGTCGGCGGCGACGGAAAACCGCTGCGGCTCGGGCCAATTGCCGCCGGCCATCAAGGTCAGCATCGGGCGGACATAGATCAGGAAGCAGACGAAGGCGGCGACCGGGTTGCCGGGCAGCGCCACCATCGCGCAGTCGCCGATCTGGCCGAAGCTCATCGGCCGCCCGGGCTTGATGGCGATCTGCCACAGATGGCGCTTGCCGAGCGCATCGAGGCTGTTCACCACGTGATCCTCGGCGCCCTGGCTCGCGCCCCCTGAAATAATGATGGCGTCGTAGGCGCGGGCCGCGTCGGCGAGCGCGGATTTCACCAGTTCCGCCTTGTCGGGCAGAACTCCGAGATCGGCGGCTTCCGCCCCGGCCG
>CAYMJK010000175.1:0-5298 GCA_964390535.1 uncultured Phycisphaeraceae bacterium
CGCGGGCGACTGCCAGCTCCGCCCGCTGGCTCTGGAGCGTCGCCTCCAGCGACGCCCGCCGGCTGGGGAGCAGGTTCAGCCGCTCCTGGAGCCCGGCGAGCTCGAGTTCGGCGCGGCGGAGGCCGCTCAGCCGGGCATCCAGCTCGGCTTCCGAGCCGGCGCCCTGCTCCCGGAGCTGGCGGACCCGTTCCAGATCGCGCTGCTGGATGGCAACTTCCTGCTCGGCGAGCTCGATCTGGCGCTGGACCGAAGCCTCTTGGATCTCGAACCCCGCCAGCTCGGCCTCGAGGGCGCCGGCCCGCCTTGCCGCAGCCTCCACGCGCTCGACGAACTCGACATCCTCGAGCGCCACCAGCAGGTCGCCGCGGGCGACCGGCATCCCCGGCTCGATTTCCGGCGGCCGCTCGGTGACGCGGGCGGAGAGCTGGGCGGAGATGTCGGCCTCGCGCATGGCTCGGGCAACGCCGTAGCCGGTATAGATGAGTGGGGCCTCGACCGGCGTCAGTTCCATGACCCGGACCACCGGGATGGCCTCGCGGTCGCCGGCGCCCTCGGGGACGGGGCGCGTCCGCTCGAGCACGATCAGCAGGATGATCGCCCCTGCGACCAGCAGGATCCCGACTGCGGCCCGCACGCCGCGTGAGGCCCAGAGCAGCCGGGCGCCGGACTTGTGTGCCATGCGTGCTCCTTCCGAGGCCGGGCCGGCCGGGGCGGATCGTACGTGAGAGGGGTCAGGGGCCGGGGGTCGGTGGCCAGCAGCCAGGGGTCAGGGATCAGCCGTCAGGAGTCGGATACCGGGCGGCGCGGTTCATGAATGCACGCGCCCTCGCCCCGCCGCCACCAACCCTGACTCCTGACCCTGACCCCTGACTCCACCCCGCCCCCGCCCCCCCTGACAACGCCCCGCACGCGCCGTACACTCCCACCCCCGGGGCCTGTAGCTCAGTTGGTCAGAGCGCACCGCTGATAACGGTGAGGTCACAGGTTCGAATCCTGTCAGGCCCATTGCCCCCCGGTCGCCATCGTCATCGGTTCTCTGCCGCGGGAATGAGGCGATTGCATCCGTCCTGCGGCGACCGCGGCTCGCGCGATCGCGCAGCAGCGCAAGGAATCGACCGACCGTGTCCCGGCATCAGCACACCACGTTCACCAGCGACTTCAAGCGCTTCTTCGGGCGCGGGCTCGCGGTGCTTCTGCCCTCGATCCTCACGCTGTGGATCCTGTGGCAGGCGTTCGCCTTCGTGTTCAAGAACGTCGCCGAGCCGATCAACGCGGGGGTGCGCTCCGTGGTCATTCAGGCGGCGCCATGGGTCTTCCCACCGGAGCGCATGCCCGCGGTGCTGGAGGTGACCGAGGAGGAACTGACCGCATTCCTTGCCACCCCCGAAGCGCGCCGCTTCCGCGGGACCGGCGGGGCGCACGACCACCAGCGGGCCCGCGCCTTCCTGGCCCGCGAACAGTTGCGGCAGTACTGGGGGTCGAACTGGCTGCTCTCGGGCGCGGGGCTGGTCGTCGCGATCATTCTGATCTATCTGGCGGGGCTCCTGCTCGGCGGGCTGATCGGGCGGCGCATCTACTCGCGCGTCGAGGGCCTCATCGCGCGCGTGCCGGGGTTCAAGCAGATCTACCCCCACGTGAAACAGCTCGTCGATCTGGTCATGGGCGAGCGGAAGATCGCCTTCAACCGGGTCGTGCTCATCCAGTACCCGCGCGAGGGTCTGTGGACGGTCGCCTTCGTCACGGGCGCCTCGCTGAGCGAGGCCCGGCGCATCGCGGGCGTTGACTGCATCAGCGTCTTCGTGCCCTCCACGCCGACGCCGTTCACCGGGTTCACGATCACGGTCGCGGCCAAGGACGCGATCGACCTGCCGATCACGATCGACGAGGCGGTGCGGTTCATCATCACCGGCGGCGCGCTCGTGCCGGCCAAGGACGCCGCGACCGCGGCCGCCGCGGCCGAGCAGGCCCGCGCTGCGCTGATGGCGGCGGCCCCCGCCGGAGCGAGCCAGGCGGCGCCATCGGGCCCGTCGGCCTCGCCGCCAACATCTCCTCCGGCATCTCCTCCGGCATCTCCTCCGGCATCTCCTCCGGCGCCTCCCCCGGCCTCTGCCCCGACCTCGCCTGCCCCGGCGCCGCCGCCTGCGTCGCGCCCGGGCGCCGACCCGAAGCCCGCCGATTCGCCGCCGCAACGCCGCAGGACCGGAACCTGAGCCCGGCGCCGCGGGCGCAAAGTCGGCTGCGCGCCGGAAGTGGGCCGGGCGGTCGGGTAGACTTGCCCGCGTGGCGGAGCGGAGGGCGGGGCGCCCGGCCCCGCCGTGAGAATGTCCCGCGCCCCGGCGCCTGGAGGCGATATGCGCGTCGAAGTCGTTGGACGGAACCTGGAGATCACCGACGCCATCCGAACCCATGCCGAGGAGAAGATCGAGAAGCTGCACCGCTTCTTCAACGGGGTGCAACAGGTCAACCTCACCGTGGAGCGCGTGGACCACTCCTCGGGCCATCCCGTGTATGAAACCGAATTGATCATCGACGTGCAACATCACGACGACTTCGTCGCCCGGGCGACCGGGGACGACCTTTATCTGACCATCGACCAGGCCGTCCAGAAGGGCGCCCGCCAGCTCAGCGACTACAAGGAGAAGCTGAAGCTCGGCAAGAGATGACGCGGAGACCGTGCATGAAACTTCTGGAGATCGTCGCCGAGAAGGCGATCCTCCCCGATCTGAAGGCCACCGGCCGCGACGACGTGATCACCGAGCTGATCGACGCCGTCGTGCGCGCCGGCGCCGCCGATCCCTCCATCCGCGACGACCTCGTCGCCCGGGTGCTGCAGCGCGAGGCCGCCGGCTCCACCGGCTTCGGCCGCGGCGTCGCCGTCCCGCACGTCAAGCACCCTGACGCCACCGGCATGGCCGCCGCAATCGGCCTCAGCCGCGGCGGCGTCGACTTCAACAGCCTTGACAAGCAGCCGGTCTACAGCGTCTTCCTGCTTGTGAGCCCGCTGGACCGCCCCGAAGAGCACCTCCAGGCGATGGAGGTCATCTTCAAGAACCTCTCCAAAGACACCTTCCGAAGGTTCCTCCGCCAGGCAGAGACCGTTCAGGATGTCATGACGCTCCTCGAAGAGGCCGACAGCCAGCAACTCGGCGCCTGACCCACCACGATCCCGTCGCGATCCCCACCCGACCATCCGACCCCACGACCACCACAACGCCCCCAGCCCGGAGCCGCCGGCGATGCGCGAGGTCACCGTGACAATCGTCAACCGCCTCGGCCTGCACGCGCGCCCCGCCATGGCGTTCGTGGACACCGCCAGCGCATTCAAATCGAAGATCACCGTCTCCCGCGGCAGCCAGTGCGTGGACGGGAAGAGCATCATGCAGATGATGATGCTGGCCGCCACCAAGGGCGCCAGCCTCAAGATCTGCGCCGACGGCGCGGATGCTGATGCTGCCTGCGAGGCGCTGCAGAAGCTCGTGGCCAGCGGCTTCGACGAGGACTGATCAATCGCGATCC
The DNA here is from genome assembly GCA_964390535.1 of uncultured Phycisphaeraceae bacterium. Lineage (GTDB taxonomy): Bacteria > Planctomycetota > Phycisphaerae > Phycisphaerales > UBA1924 > CAYMJK01. The sequence continues at coordinate 3,517 of CAYMJK010000175.1, forward strand.
GCGCACGGGCTGGCGCCTTGCGCCGGAGCCCCCGCGCCCGGAACGCCGAGCGCCTCGCGCACCCGCGCATACCGCCGGTCGGCCTCGCGCCGGTCGAGATCGGCCTTCGCCGAGTCGATCGCCAGCTCGTGCGTCAAGCGGGCGTGCTCCGCGATCGCGCGCCGATCGTCCTCGCGCTGGGCGCGCACCGCGATCCGGCGCTGCGCCTCCAGCAGCGCGAGCAGCACCTCCAGCGATCCGGCCGCGTACCGCCGGATCTGGCTCATCGCGGTGTCCAGCAGGTCGCTGAACTGCGCCGACGGCGCAATCACCCGCACCTGCTGCAACTCGTCCGCCCGGCGCGCCGCGGGCATCCGGCGCCCGGCCAGCCGCGACATCGCCTCCCCGAGCCGGTCCACGCACTGCAGCGCCGTGAACGGGTCGTTCACGCCCGGCGACAGGGCGCGCGACGCGATCTCCACGAGCTGCTCGAGCCCGAACCGGACATCCTGCGTCATCGTCCGCTCGGTGTTCACCGAGAACGCCTTGCTCAGCTCCGCCATCGCCTCTTCGGGGGCGCGCCCGCGAGGCCAGACGAGCAGCACCGCATCGTCCCACTGCGCATAGCTCCCCGGCCGGCGCTCCACCCGGATCACCAAATCATGCTTCACCGCCGTCCGCATGAGCGTTTCCGCCTCCACCCGCTGCACGTAGCCACCGCGTCCGGCGCAGATCGGCGCGGCGTCCGCCTCGAAATCGACACCCGCCAGCGCTGCGCCATCCTCCTCGGGCGGATCGCCGACCCGCTCGGGGTACAGGCGCCCGATGTGCCCCTCCAGTTCGTGCGCTACCGCGGCGATCACGTGCGGCGCCTGGATCGACGCCGCCACATGATGGATGAAGTAGATCAGCACGCCGAGGCCCGCCAGCGCCAGCAGCACCCCCACCAGCACGCTCAGTTGCGGCACGAAGACGCTGTCTTCCTCGCCCCCCTCGACCTTGCGCAGCACCAGCAGGCAGTACACGAAGGTTGCCAGAAACGTGCCCAGCGTCACCTGGTTGCCCCGGTCGCGCATGAAATTGCGCAGCAGCCGCGGCCCGAACTGGCCGGAGGCAAGCGTCAGGGCGACGATCGTGATCGAGAACACCACCCCCGCCAATCCCACCATCGAGCTGGCGATGGTCCCCAGCAGCGTCCGGGCGCCGTCCGGCGTGCCCGTGTTCAGCCATGTCCTCTCGCGCAGCGTCTCCTCGCCGACGACGCCATCCAGCGCCACCATCCCCACGCTGAGCAGCGCAGCGCCCGCACACATCACCGACGGCACGAACCAGTAGCTCGCGCGAACCTCCTCCCAGACGCTCAGCGCGCGCGCATTCATGCCGGCCCGTCCGCCCTCGGCAGGAGCAGGCGCCCGGGCCGCGCCGCCGCCCCGACGGCATGCGGCCAAGCGAAGGGCCGTTGAAGGTAAACATCATCATGTGAGCTGGCGCCGCTCATGGGTTGCTCCGCATGGGGTGGACCGAACCGCGCACGCGGCTTCAGCCCCGACGCCGCAATCATCCGAGCCCCATGTGAGTGCTTCGTGAAACGGCGGCGAGGGGGCGCTCACGCGCGGGGTTTCGCGGCTCCGGCCTCCCCGCCCGCGAAGGTCAGTATCAACTCCCACGTCTCGCGCACGTGCCGCTCTTCGGTCAGCGTGCCGCCAATCGCCATCCGCAGGGTGTATTCGCGCCGGCCATTGCTCGGCAGGGTCGTGTGCGTCAGGAGGGCCCGGCCGGAGGCGTTGATCGCTTCCAGCAGGC
>CAYMJK010000176.1:0-6369 GCA_964390535.1 uncultured Phycisphaeraceae bacterium
CACCGAGCGATTCACCGTGGCCCAGTGGCTCAAGCTCGCCGAGGCGGCGATCGCCCAGGTCCGCAGCGGCGCCCCGGATCCATCCCGTCCATCCGGTCCATCCGGTCCATCGAGTCCTTCCGCTCCATCCGCTCCCCGCAACCCCCCCGCCCAGCAAGGGGGCGCCCAGGCCACCCCCATCGTCGCCGGCGGCACGCACCTCTACATCAAGGCTCTCCTCGAAGGGCTCTTCGAAGGCCCCGAGCCCGATCCCGCGCTGCGCGCCCAGGTCGCCGCGATGGATCCCGCAACCCGCCGCGCCGAACTCGAGCGCATCGACCCCGCCGCGGCAGCCCGCATCCACCCCGCCGACGACCGGCGCACGATCAGGGCCCTCGAAGTCCACCGCGCCACCGGCCGCCCCATCAGCGACTGGCAGCGCCAGTGGGACCGCGCCGGCGCCGGGCGGACCGACTGCCTGCTGGTCGTCCTCGACTGGCCGGCCGAGGCGATCAATCGGCGCATCAACGCCCGCGTGCGCGCCATGCTGGAGCGCGGGCTGGTCGAGGAGGCGCGCGCGCTCTGGCAGGCCGGCCGCCTCGGCCCCCAGGCCCGCGAGGCCCTCGGCTACAAGCAACTCATCCGCCACTTCGAAGGCGCATGCCCGCTTGAGGAGGCCGTCGAGCAGATCAAGATCGAAACCCGCCGCTTCGCCAAGAACCAGCGCACCTGGCTCCGCCGCCTGAGCCAGACGCCCGGCGTCATCCGCGCGCCGATGGCAGAAACACTCGCCGCGGATGTCGCCCGCGACGTCGTCGACCGGTGTCGGGCGGCGGGCGCTGTGTGAAACCCCGATAGGACCCATGCGACTTATGGGTCCTATAGGTCCTACTGGCGGCGGCCGGCGCGGAACCCCACGAGCCCGCCGCCCGCTAGGCCGGCGCTCGGCCCTGCCTCGCTGCCCCACCGAGCCTTTCAGAATGAATGTCCAATAATATCACTTCACAGCACCACCTGTGCCCCCTTCGGGCCCGAGCCGACCACGGAAATCCACCCCCCGCTCTTGACAAGCCACGTTTGCCCCCATTGGCTCAGCCCGTGGGAGGCCCGGATCCGTTGGCCTCCGCGGTCTCAAAGACCGATCACCCCCTACGCGAGCAACGCCCGGGAACACGGGCCGCCCCGGGCAGGTTCCGGGCTCCAGAGACCTCGAGAGACACCCATGGCCAAACGAGCCTCCACAACGGCGACACGCAAGAAGACCCAGCGCAGGTCGCCGGCTGCCGGCGCCCCCCGATCCGGCAGCCGCAAGTCCGGCGCCGGCGCGGGCGCCGGGAAGTCCGGCGGCTCGGGCGGTGGCCGCTCCCGCGGGCTCGGGTACAAGGCGGGGCAGGCCAAAGGCAAGAGCCTCGTCATCGTCGAGAGCCCCTCCAAGGCCAAGACCATCAATAAATACCTCGGCCCCGAGTTCCTCGTTCTCGCCAGCGTCGGCCACGTCCGCGACCTTCCCGACAAGAACCCCAAGGGCGACAAGAGCCCCGTCCCCGGCGTCGATCTCGAGCACGGCTTCCGCCCCACCTACCAGGTGCTCAGCGGCAAGGACGCCGTCGTCCGCGACCTCAAGCGGGCCGCCAGCGACGCCCTCGAATCCGGCGGCGAGATCTGGTTCGCAACCGATCTCGATCGCGAGGGCGAGGCCATCGCCTGGCACCTGGCGCAGGAACTCAAGATCCCGCCCGCCAGCGCCCGTCGCGTCATGTTCGCCGCCATCACGAAGCGCGAGATCGAGCGGGCCTTCCAGAACCCGCACCCCATCGACGAGGACAAGGTCAACGCTCAGCAGGCCCGGCGCATCGTCGATCGCATCGTCGGATACCAGGTGTCGCCGCTGCTGTGGAAGAAGGTTGCCCGCGGCCTGAGCGCCGGGCGGGTGCAGTCGGTCGCCGTGCGGCTGGTCGTCGAGCGCGAGCGCGAGATCCGCGCCTTCACGCCCGATGAGTACTGGCAGATCGCCGCCAACTTCGCTCTCTCGGACGCCGAGGCGCGCAAGCTCGCGCCGCAGTGGCGCAAGCTGCTCACCACGAAAGATGAAAAGGGCGCCGGTCCCACAGTCAAGATGCAGAACGCCTGGCTGGCCGAGCACAAGGCCGTCCACGCCGAACTCATCGAAGTCGGCGGCGAGAAGTTCGACATCCGCATCGCCGGGCGCGACACGCTCGCCCCGGTGGATGCCGACGCCCCCGCCGAAACTCTCCCCGAGGCCCGCAAGCGCGAGTCCAAGCGCTTCGCCACCGCCCAGGGCGTCGATCGCAGCCCCGAAGTCCGGCGGATCGCCGAACTCGCCGGCCTGACCGACATCCAGACCGATGTCCGCGAGGATGAGAAGGGCAAGGGCCCCGCCCGCTGGGTGCGCACCATCCGCGGCGACATCGACCCCGCCACGCCCTACCGCATCGCCAGCGTCGAGACGAAGCGCACGACATCGCGCCCCCCCGGCCCGTTCATCACCTCGACCATGCAGCAGGCGGCAAGCACGCGCCTCGGCTTCGGCGCCCAGCGCACCATGCGGGCCGCCCAGGCGCTGTACGAGGGCGTCGACATCCCTGGCGAGGGCCCCGTCGGCCTCATCACCTACATGCGTACCGACTCGACGCACGTGAGCCCCGAGGCGATCGAGATGGCCCGCGGCTACATCAAGCGGACCTTCGGCGACGCCTACCTGCCCGACAAGCCCAACATCTATTCCTCCAGCAACAAGGCCGCCCAGGAGGCCCACGAGGCGATCCGCCCCACATCGCTGGATCTCCCGCCGCAGCGCGTGAAGAGCGCCCTCAGCGCCGACCAGTTCCGCCTCTACCAGATCATCTGGGAGCGCTTCGTCGCCTGCCAGATGACCCCGGCCCAGTGGGATTCGACCACGGTCCTGATCAAGGGCGGGCGCGACAGCGCTACCGAACTCACATTCAAGGCCAGCGGGCGCGTGCTCGTCTTCGACGGCTTCTACCGCGTCGCCGGGGCCCCCCTCGCCAGCGACGAGCAGACGCTGCCGGCGCTGAAGGAGAAGCAGCCGCTCAGCCCCTTCGCCGCCGATGTGCAGCAGAAGTTCACCAGCCCGCCGCCGCGCTACACCGAGGCGAGCCTCATCAAGATGCTCGAGAGCGAGGGCATCGGCCGCCCCAGCACCTACGCCGACATCATCCAGAAGATCCAGACGCGCAAGTACGTCGAGCTGCTCGACCGCCGCTTCTGGGCCAGCGATCTCGGCGAGGTCGTCACCGACAAGCTCATCGAAGCCTTCCCCGGCATCATGGACATCGGCTACACCCGGGAGATGGAGCGCCAGCTCGACCGCGTCGAGGAGGATCACCTCGACTGGGTGGACATGCTCCAGCGCTTCTACGCCCCCTTCAGCAAGAGCCTCGCCGCGGCAGAGGAAAACCTGGCCCACGCCAAGGCCGAGGTCGTCCCCGCCCCCGAGGAGTATCGCTGCGAGAAGTGCAGCGCCGGGCTGGTCTACCGCTTCGGGCGCAACGGTCGCTTCCTGAGCTGCTCGCGCTACCCGGATTGCGAGTACGCCTGCCCCTGCGACCGCGAGGGCGTGCCGCGCCGCGCCGAGTATGTCAACGTCCAGTGTCCGAAGACCGGCCGCCCGATGGTCCGGCGCACGGGTCGCTTCGGCCCCTTCCTCGCGACCGACCTGCACGACGGCGAGAGCCAGGATGTCGGCATGATCCTGAACATCGACAAGAAGGGCTACGTCACCGCCCCCTCGCCCCCCCCGCTGGCAACCGATCTCCCCTGCCCGACCTGCGAGGCGCCGCTCAACCTCCGCAGCGGGCTCCGCGGCCCGTGGCTCGGCTGCTCGCGCTTCCCCAAGTGCCGCGGCAGGGGCAAGTGGACCGAACTCCCCGACGAGACCAAGACCGGCCTCGAGAAGCGGCTGGAGACCCACGAGCGGGCCCACCCCATCCCCATCATCCGCACGCTGGATGGCCGCCCGCTGACGGACACCAAAGGCAAGCCGCTCGCGGACGCCCCGAGGGTGGACGAACTCGTTCTCGACCACGACCCGACTGCCGCGGCGACGCCGGGACGCTCCGTGGCATAGAGGTGGCATCGGGCTTCCGCCCGCGCAACGCATCATCGCCCGGAAGCGGCGACGCCGCTCCGCTCACGGACATCCGGCGGCGAACGCGTTCTGGATACACAGGAAGTCGAAGAAGTCCAGCGCGCCATCGCCCGTGCAGTCCGCCCGGAGCACGCCGAAGGTGTAGTCGTTCTGGAAGTTCAGGAAGTCGAAGAGCGTCAGCGCCCCATCCCCGTCGTAGTCGCCGTGACACCCCGCCCGGGCGCCGGAAATACGGATGCTGTAGGCGCCGCCGAAGAACCCCTCCGCCAGCCACTGGCCGACCGGTTCCGTCGGCGCAGTGCCATCCGGCCGGCGCTCGATGTGGAACGGTTCGTCCGCCCAGATATCTTCTCCCTCGCTGCTCTGGGCGTCGGTGTCCCACTCGGTCACCGCCAGCAGGTACTCGCCCGGCGCCGCCACGAACTGACCCGTGATGCGCGAGCCGAAGCTGAAGAAGCCGGCATCGTCGTTGTGCGAAACCCCCGCCCCCGTCACATCCAGCAGCCACAACTGCGTGTCCACGCTGGTCATCCCGTCGGTCGCCAGTTCCACGATTGACGGCTCGTCGATGCGCAGGCGATACATGTCGGCATCCCCCTCCGACTCCAACTGCCCGCGGATCCGGCGCAGCGGCGTCGAGTCGAGGCCGGGCGTCTGCGCCGTCTGCGGCAGGGCGCCGGCGTCATCGTCCTCGCTCCACACTTCGCCCGGGGCGGGGGGCGTCCCGGGCCCGAACGCGACCGCGCCGGCGCCGATGATCGAGATCTCGTAGGGCCCGGCGTCACCATCGGCGAAGCCCGTCTGCACCACCCAGTAGGTGACATCCGCCTCCAGGTACACGTCCTCGACGCCGGAGTACCCGATGCCGAGCCCCGGCAGGAGCGATCCGAAGTAGTCGTCACTGGCGGCGTAACCCCACTCCAGCGACTGCGTGGGATCGAACTCGAACTCGTAGACCAGCAGCACCCCGTCCCACAACAGGCCGAAGTTGGTCTGATCGCTGAGGATGTGGTACCGGCCCGTCCGGTCCACATGGATCGCGCGGGCCTCGTACGCCGTCCGCAGCGCGAACGGGAGGTGGGATCCAAAGGAGATGTCCGGCCGCTGGAAGATGGGGGCGCCGCGTGTGTCCCCCTCATAGCGGAAGCTCTGGGCCCACGCCGGCCCCGACGACCCCGCCACCACCGCTCCGATCACCCCCGCCGCCAGAATCTGCCTGCCCATGACATCGCCTCCCCCGCCGGAATGGCGGCGGCCATACAGATACCAGAATTCGCGGCGGCTTGCAAGCAGGCCCGCCCCGAGCCCGCTGCTGCGGCGCCGGCGCCACCCGATGCCCGCCGCAGGGGCGTCCGGCCGCATTCACCCGGATCGCATGAAGGGGGCTCGGCCCTGCCGCGCGGCGCTCTGTGCCCCTTTCGCAGGCTCGCGCCATTTTTTCACTTGGCGCCCGCCGCACGAGCCGGTATATTGGACCACAGCTTCTCTCGTGCTGAGGCGGGGGCCTCTCGGATTCGCAAGAGCCTCGGGCCGGCCGCGCCGGACCCGCAGGCGATCGATCCCCCGCAGTTCCTGCGGCAGGCGCAGCCGGCGCCCCGCGAGAGGAGATCCCATGCCCCCAGCCACTCGTCCCTTCCGGCAGCGCGGCGCCACCATCGCCGGCGCGCTGGCGCTCCTGACGCTGCCGCCCGGCGCCCTCGCCGACGGCGAGGCGTTCGAGTTCCGGGTGAGCAACGCCCTCAGCCCGCAGGATCCATCGGCGACCGTCGAAGTCTGGGCGCACTTCGACCGGCAGGACCACGCGTTTCAAGGCGCCAGGTTTGATGTCCGAGCCGCCGAAGCCGGCTGGATCGACGGAACGCAGATCGAAATGGGCCATGGATTTGGCATTGGCGCGAGACCCGGCGACATCGTCGGACCGGACGTCCTCGGTATCATCGTTGGGCAACTCGCATGGCCCCTTGGCGCCGACCCGTCGAATCCGATCCTCGTCTGGAGCGCGGAGTTCGAAGCGAGCGACTTCAGCCCTCGCGAGATCGGCCTGGCGAGCCGGACCACCGCCTTCCGGGTCTTCCCCTCTGCGACGTTGCCTTTTACCACCGAGCCTCGCCTCGAGACTTTCGTCGAAGGCGCCGGCACAATCGTCGTCATTCCGGCGCCGGGCGCCCTGATCGCGCTGGTCGGGGCGGGGCTGGTGGCTATGAGAAGGAGAGCGCGATGAGAGGCGTGACCGCAGCATGCATCGCGCTAGGCGTTGCGGC
>CAYMJK010000177.1:0-5263 GCA_964390535.1 uncultured Phycisphaeraceae bacterium
GCGGTCGACCAGATGCATGAAATCCTGCGGCGAGCCGTAGCGGCTGGTGGGGGCGAAGTAGCCGGTGGTCTGGTACCCCCAGGAGGCGTACAGCGGGTGCTCCATCACGGGCAGTAGCTCGACGTGGGTGAACCCGCGGGCGCGCAGATAGTCGGGCAGTTGCTCGGCGAGTTCCCGATAGCTCAGCGGCTGATCGCCGTCGGCGCCGGCGCGCCGCCAGGAGCCGAGGTGCATCTCGTAAATGGAGACCGGCGCCCGGACAGTCTGCCGCCCGGCGCGGGTGGCCATCCACTCGCCGTCGGCCCACTCGTAGGCGAGGTCGCGCACGACGGAGGCGGTCCGCGGCGGGATTTCGTGCCCGAACCCCAACGGATCGGCCTTCTGCACCACGTAGTCAGCGTGGCCGGACTCGATGCGGTACTTGTAGACGGCGCCCTCCTCCAGCCCGGGAACGAAGCCTTCCCAGATGCCCGAGTCGCCCCGCGGGCGCATGGGCTCGCCGCGACCCCAGCCGTTGAAGTCGCCGACGACCGAGACCCGCCGGGCGGAGGGCGCCCAGACGGCGAAGGCGACGCCCCGCTCCGCGCCGCGCCGGGCGAGGCGGGCGCCGAGCTTCTCGTGCAGCCGGAAGTGCGTGCCCTCGTTGAAGAGGTAGAGATCATGGTCGCTGAGGAGGCCGGCCTGGTTGGGCAGGGCATGGGCGTCGGCGCCATGCGCGGCGTCGTGGGTGACGGGGGCGTGCGGAGCGCGGGTGGATGGGGATCGGGTCATGGGGCCTCCTCTGCGCGCTGGAAGCGATCGAGCAGGTCCAGGGCGCCGCGGAGCGGGATCGGCGTCCAGGCGGGCCGGCTGTTCAGTTCGTATGCGAGTTCGTACATCACCTTGCGGAGCATCCAGGCGTCCAGCAGCATGGTGGCGTGGGCGGGATTCGCGGGGATCAGGGGCGCCGCGGAGGCGCCGGCGGACTGGGTGTACCCGCGCATGAAGGCTGCGGTGGTCCACGTCTTCCAGAACTGCGACCAGGCGGCGAGCGTCTCCTGGCGTTCGCTGTCGGGCTCGACCACGCCGCGCTGGAGCAGATCATCGAGGCCGGCGTGGGCGGCGTAGTCGATGGAGCGCAAGAGGCCGGCGATATCGGAGAGCGCCGACCGCTTCAGACGGCGCTCGGAGAGGGGTCGGGACGGCTCGCCCTCGAAGTCGATGATGACGAAGTCGCGCCCGGTCCAGAGCGTCTGGCCGAGGTGGTAATCGCCGTGGCAGCGGATGCGGATGGTGTCCAGGGGCGTGTCGGCGATGCGGCGCAGGCCGCCGAGCGCCTCGCTCTGGCGGTTCAGCAGCGAACTCGTCAGCAGCGCGGCCTCCGGCGGCAGCGCGGTAGCGCGGCGACCCAGCAGGATCATGGCGCGCTGGATGTCGTTGCGCATCGACTGGTACAGCGACCGCTGATAGAGCTTGCCGAACGGCTCGGGAGCGAAGGCGGCGTCCTCGGGCGGGCCGATCAGCGCAACGTGCATTTCCGCCGTCCGCCGGCCGAGCAGGACGATCGTGTCCAGGAACTCGCCCATCAATTCGCGGGCCACCGCGGGCGTCTCTTCGCGCGACAGGCGCATCGGCGGGGCATCCGGCCCCGGGGGCGGGCGCTCGGCGGGATCCCGGGCGATGACAGCGTCGAAGTAGCGCCGGATGGCATCCAGCGTGTAGCTCCAGCCGTCGCCCTGATTCGGGACGAAGGCCTGCAGCACGGCGAGCGTGAGCGGCTCTCCCTCGGCGGGCTGGTATTCCAGGCTGCCGGCGAGGGTTGGGGTGTTGTCGAAGCCGGCGCGGGTGAGGCGGGCGCCGATCTCGACCTCGGGGTTCTGCCCCGGCTCCAGTCGCCGGAAGAGCTTCATCATCACCTGCTGGCCGAAGGTGGCGGAGGTGTTGCTCTGTTCCAGGCGTCCGAGGTGGGGCGTGAGGTCGTCCGTGGCCATCAGGCCCCGTGCCTGACGCGTTGGGACGCCGCGGACATCACCGGCGCCCGTCCGGGCGCCGCGCACGGCGCTGCGGGAGGTGACCATCGCGCGCAGCGCGGTCCAGACGGCGGGGTCGGTGGTGGCGTCGTAGAGCGTGCGCCGCTCGCCGTCGCGCCCCTGGATGTGGGCGAGCAGGGCCGGGGAGCGCTCTCCGAGCAGGCCGGCGGCGTGCTCGGGGGCGCCGAGGGCGAGCGGAAAGGCGTAGGTCTCGTGGTCGCCCTCGGAGAAGGCGATGCGGATCAGCGCAATGGCGGCGGTGACGCCGGAATCCCGCGGCATCGTGATCGCCGGGAGGTCGAGAATCGAGATGGCGCGGATGGTGCGGGCCTTGGCTGCGAACCAGCGTTTGTGCGGCAGTTCCTCGGCGAGGCGGCCCTCCAGCCACCCGCGGGCGGCGTCGCTGGTGAACCAGCGCTGCGGCGTCTGCCGCGTCTCGATCTCGGCGGGGCCGCTGGTCGAGGCGCCCGCGGCGCCGGCATCCTCCGCCTCCAGCCGGAACCAGTAGAAGGCGTGCGGGCCGAGGGAGAGGAAGTAGGGGCGATCCTCGATGACGGGGAAGCGCGTTCCGCCGAACATCTCGACGGGCGTGCGCCCGATGTCGTCGGGCAGTTCGAGCTGCGTCGGCTGGACGTAGCGGGAGAGGTTGGCGACGACGAGGATGCGCTCGTCGCCGGTGTGGCGGAGAAAGGCGAGGGCCTTGGGGTTGTCCGGGTGGAGGAACTCGATGTCGCCGCGGGCGAGCACCGGGTTGCGCTTGCGCAGGGCGATGAGGCGGCGCATCCACCAGAGCAGGCTGGAGGGGTTGGCCTCCTGGCTCTCGACGTTGACGGTCTCGAAGTGATACTCGGGGTCGATGATGACGGGGAGAAACAGCTTCTGCGGGTTGGCGCGGCCGAAGCCGGCGTTGCGGTCGCCGGACCACTGCATCGGCGTGCGGACGCTGTCGCGGTCACCGAGGTAGACGTTGTCGCCCATGCCGATCTCGTCGCCGTAGTACAGCACGGGCGTGCCGGGCAGGCTGAACAGCAGGGCGTTCATGAGCTCGATCTTGCGCCGGCTGTTGCCGAGCAGGGGGGCGAGCCGGCGGCGGATGCCCATGTTGATCCGCATCTGCCGGTCTTCGGCGTAGACGCGGTACATGTAGTCGCGTTCCTCGTCCGTCACCATCTCCAGCGTGAGTTCGTCGTGGTTGCGCAGGAAGATGGCCCACTGGCACGAATCCGGGATCGGCGGCGTCTGGTTCAGGATGTCGATGAGCGGGAACCGGTCCTCCATGCGCAGCGACATGAACAGCCGCGGCATGAGTGGAAAGTGGAAGTTCATGTGGCACTCGTCGCCATCGCCGAAGTAGGCGATCGAGTCCTCCGGCCACTGGTTCGCTTCGGCGAGGAGCATGCGGCCGGGGTAGCGCTCATCGAGCCGGCGGCGGAGGGCACGCAGGAAGTCGTGCGTCTCGGGGAGGTTCTCGCAGGTGGTGCCGTCGCGCTCGTAGAGATAGGGCACGGCATCCAGGCGCATGCCGTCCACGCCCATGTCGAACCAGCGGTCCATGGCCCGGAAGACGGCCTCGTGCACCGCGGGGTTGTCGTAGTTCAGGTCCGGCTGGTGGCTGAAGAAGCGGTGCCAGTAATACTGCCGGGCGACGGGGTCCCACGCCCAGTTGCTGCTCTCGGTGTCGTGGAAGATGATGCGCACGCCGGGGTAGCGGTCGGGTGTGTCGCTCCAGACATAGAAGTCGCGTTCGGTGGAGCCTGGCGGCGCCCGCCGGGCCCGCTGAAACCAGGGATGCTGATCGGAGGTGTGGTTGACGACGAGCTCGGTGATCACGCGGAGGCCGCGCCGGTGGGCCTCGGTGATGAAGCGGCGGACATCCCGCAGCGAGCCGTACGCCGGGTTGACGCCGGCATAGTCGGCGATGTCATACCCGTCGTCGCGCATCGGCGAGGGATAGAACGGCAGCAGCCAGATCGCGGTGACGCCGAGGTTCTGCAGATAATCGAGCCGGTCGGTCAGGCCCGCGAAATCACCCACACCGTCGCCGTTGCTGTCGCTGAAGGCGCGGACGTGCAACTCGTATATGACCGCATCCTTGTACCACTCCGGCTCGGTGGGCGGTCGCGCCGGGGCCGGCGCCCGGGCGCGGCTCGGGCGCTGGGCGGCGCCGGGCGTCAGGATGGCTGCTCGGTTCGGGCTCATGCCGCGGGACCGCCATCGGCCGGGGGCCCGCTGGCCCGGAGATGCAGGATGTGCGAATGCCCCGGCTCCAGCGCAACGAAGTTGCGCCCGCCGCGCCAGGTGTAGAGCGCCCCGGTGAGCAGATCCTCGACCTCGATGGCGCTGTCCCACCGGAGGCCGAGGGCGGGCATGTCGAGGTCGGTTTCGCCCTCCTGTCGGGCGTCGGCGCTGGTGTTGACGATGCACAGGATGATGTCGCCGCGAGCGTCGGTGTGCTTGCTGTAGGCGCAGAACGCGGGATTGGTCGTGCGGTGGAAGCGGGTGTTGCGGTTCTGCTGCAGGGCCGGGTGGCTGCGCCGGATGGCGTTGATGCGGCCGATGAGCTCGCGCAGCGACCACGGGTCGTCCAGATTCCACGTGCGCAGTTGATACTTCTCGCTGTCCAGGTATTCCTCGCTGCCCGGCTCGCGAGCGGTGTGCTCGCCGAGTTCGAAGGGGGGGCCGTAGATGCCGTAGCTCGCCGAGAGGGTCGCGGCGAGCGCGAGGCGGGCCATCGCCGCAGCGCGGCCCCCGGTCTGCAACTGCTCGGTCAGGATGTCCGGCGTGTTCGGCCAGAAGCTGGGGCGGAAGTAGTCCACCACCTCGGTCTGCGTCAATTCGCGGACGTACTCCTCAAGGTCCGCGGGCGTCGGGCGCCATGCGAAGTAGGTGTACGACTGTGAGAAGCCTCCCTTGGCGAGCCGGTACATCCGGTGCGGCGTGGTGAACGCCTCGGCGAGACAGATCACATCGGGATCGCGCCGGCGGACCAGGATCAGAATATCGCCGGCCCGCACCTTGCGGCCTTTGGCTGCAAGCGGTTCGGTGCCGATCCAGGCTTGGATAGCGGTGGCGATGCGTTTGCACAGCGCATCGACCGCGCGGGCGCCGGCCAGCTCCTCGTTCCACGGCTCGAACGCCTCCGACTGAACCGGCTTTTCCTCGGTCTGCACCTCCCACAACTCCACCAGCCCGGCGTGGCCGGTCCGGAACGCGTGGTGGTGGTGGTGAATGATTGCGCCCTCCTGCCAGACCAG
>CAYMJK010000178.1:0-3792 GCA_964390535.1 uncultured Phycisphaeraceae bacterium
CTTCTTCGATTTCCTCTGCTATCAGAACGAGTTCGCCCGCGGCTGCCCGTAACCGGCAGGCCCGCGGCGCCCGCCGTCCGGCATCACCGTGCCACCGACCGCTGCTCTGAGCGGTCGGTGTTTTGCGCGCACGTCGCCCGCCCGCGCGCAACCGCCGCGGGTCCTATGACATCACCGGCAGGCTCCGAGCCTTGCGCACCGTCACCGCCACGTTCTTGAACGATGGCGTCCGGCTGGCCTCGTCGATGGTCTGCGGCACGATGGCGTTGGCCTCCGGGTAGTACATCGCCGCGTTGCCAGCCGGGATGTCGAACGGGCGGGCGCGGACCTGCATCGCGGCGAGGTCGCTGGCGACGGTCACGAGGTCGTCGCGCGATAGCCCGAGGCGCTCCATGTCGGCCGCGTTCATCAGGATCACATCGCGCCGCTCCTGCCCGCGGTAGATGTCCTCCTCCTCGTACACGACCGTGTTGAACTGGCCCTCGCTGCGGATGGTCATCAGTCGCAGGCGGTCCTCGCCGGGGTCGCCGGGCGGGATCGGGACGGCGTGGAAGCGGGCCTTGCCGCTGGGGGTAGCGAAGCGCGGCTCGTGGAACGTGCGCCCAGCGATGTGGAATTCGCCCGCCTCGTCGATGGCGCCGATCCGCTCGTACCCGGGGATGACCGCGGCGATCGCCTCTCGGATGGTCCGGTGCCGGCGCATGCTGGCGAAGTCGAGCGGGGCGCGGGGGGCGAGCGCGCGCTCGGCGAGACTGGCGATAACCTCGACCTCGCTGCGCGGCCCCTCCAGCCGGCGCGGCCCGCCGTCGCTGAGGCGCACATAGTTGAACATCGATTCCTGCGTCGTCGCCTGCTGCTCCTCGTCGCGCGCGAGCACTGGGAGGATGATCGACTCGCGCCCGCGCCCGTGGATGTGGCCGGTGTTGAGCGTGGTGCTCAGGAAGATCGACATGTCGATTCGGCGCAGGGCGCCTCTGGCCGCCGCGGCGTCCGGACAGGAGCCGTAGAGGTTGCCGCCGAGCGCCAGCGCGAAGCGCACGCGATCGTCGGCCGCAGCGCGGATGCAGGCGAGCGTGTCCATGCCCGGGGTCGTCGGGAGGGTGACGCCGAAGCGCTCCTCCAGCGCGCGCAGCACGGCCTCCTTGAGCTGCGGCGTGGCGCCGATGGAGCCCATGCCCTGGACGTTGGAGTGCCCGCGCAGGGGCAGCAGCCCGCGCCCCGGCCGGCCGAGCATGCCGCGGCACATCGCGAGATTGGCGATCATGCGCACGTTGTCCACGCCGTGGATGTGGTGGGTGATCCCCATCGTCCAGCAGAAGATGGTGGCGCTGGATGCGGCATAGAGGCGGGCTGCGCGCTCGATGGCAGCGCGGTCGATGCCGCTGGCGCGCTCGATGCCGGGCCACGTGGCAGCTTCGACGGCCTCCCGGAACGCCTCCCAGCCCTCGGCGTGGGCTGAGACGAAGCCCTCGTCGATGGCGCCGGCGCCCAGCAGCGCGCGGGCAATGCCGGTCAGCAGGGCGATGTCCCCGCCGATGTGCGGCTGGAGATACTCGTCGGCGATGGGCGTTCCCAGGAGCAGGCTGCGCAGGTCGGAGGGCACGCGGAAGTTGACGAGGCCCACCTCCCGCAGCGGGTTGATCACGATGACCTTCCCGCCGCGGCGTTTCAGGTCCATGAGCGAGCGCATCAGCCGCGGATGGTTCGAGGCGGGGTTGCCCCCGATGAGGAAGATCAGGTCGCAGCGGTCGATGTCCTCCAGCGTGATGGTGGCCGTGCCCGAGCCCGTGACGCTGGCGAGGCCGACGCCGGAGGCCTGATGACAGAAGAACGAGCAGTTGTTGATGTTGTTCGTGCCGTAGAGGCGGGCGACCAGTTGCAGCAGGAAGCCCGCCTCGTTGCTGGAGCGCCCGCTGAAGTAGAAGAAGCTGTCATCGGGTGTGGTGGCCCGCATCTTCGTTGCGATGCGGTCGAGGGCATCCTCCCAGGGGATCGGGCGGTAGCTCCGGTCGCCGGGCCCGGCGTACAGCGGCTCGGTCAGCCTTCCGGACGCCTCCAGTTCCCGCGGCGAGAGGCGCTCGAGCCGGTCGAAGTCGAACTCGTCGAAGAAGCCCTCGCGGATGCGGCCCTGCATGTCGGCGGCCATCGCCTGCACCGACTTCTTGCAGACTTCCGGGAAGCGGCCGGCCTCGTTGACCATCCCGCCGCGCTGCCCGCCCATGCCGAGGGCGCACGTCTTGCACGCGTTGCGCGACCGCAGCGCCCGGGTCATGCGCAGCAGCCCGCCGGCGGCACGCGCCTTGCGCACCGTGTACCAGATGGCGGGCCATCCGCCGGCGGAAGTCGGGGGCTTCATGGCGACCCTCCGACATCGCTGGCACGGAGAAGGGCGTCGACGCCAGCCGCCGCCGCGCGCACGGCCGCGGCCGACTCGTCTCCCCGCTTCATCTCGACCGTCAGGATCGGGATCTTCCGGTCCACGCCGACGTACGACCCCAGCGAGCCCGGCGTGGGGTAGCCCATGTCGGGCACGATGCGCCAGCGCGCGTCGAGCGCCGTCGCCGCGCGCACGAAGATTGCCGCCGCCTCGGACGCCGGGCCGTCATAGTTGACGAACGGGCCGGAGGCGATCGAGTGGAACACGACCACGAGATCCGGGCCGAACGCCTCGATGTCGGCGTGCGCTGCCGCCGTCTCCGGCTCGCTCAGCGGCTTGGCGCCACGATCCGGCGACGGGCGGAAGTTGGTCGCGGGCCAGTTGCGGTTGAGATCGATGCCGGTGGCGCTGCGCCGGCGCCCCCGGGCCGCCCCGTCCGGGTTCATGTCTCGCAGGATGCGCACGGTTGCGCCTGGCTCGCCGCCCCGGGTCACCCGCGAGGCGAGCAGGCGGATGACCGGCTGCCCCTCCGGCTCGCTCCCGTGCACGCCGCCGATGAGGTAGATCCGGGACGGGCCCGACCCGAAGGTCGCCGCCTCCAGCGGCCGCCCGCGGGCGCTGCGGCCGATGGTGATCCACCGGCCGGGGAGCGGGGCCTCGGCCACGCCCCCGGCGGCGCCCGATCCGGGTGTGGAGAGGGTCCCGGGCCCCGCGCAGCCCGCCAGGGTGGCCAGAGTTATGGCCACCGCCAGCGGCAATCGGGGTTTTGCGCCCGGCGTTAGGATGTCGGGCTGTATCTTCGACCGCATTTCTGTTAGGGTATGGGCTGTGCAGACCCGCCGCGGCGCCTTTACGCTGATCGAGACCCTCGCGACGATCGTGATCATCGCGATGCTGCTGGCAATCCTGCTGCCGGCGCTCGGCGGGGCGATGGGGGCGGCACGCAGCTTCCGCTGCCAGCTCACGCTCCGGGCGGTCGCCTTCGACTTCTCCATGTTCGCCGACGATCAGCTCGGGCCCGGGCGCGGCGACGACGACCGCGACACGCCGGGGCGCTTCCGGCTGGAGACGTTCCAGGAGTCGCAGTACGGGGTGGATGAGTTCTGGCGGTGGGGGGACGGCTTTGTGCGCACGTTGCCGGACGGGCACGACGCCATGCCGCTGCGCTGCGCTGCGGTGGATGGCGATCTGGAGTTGTGGAATGGGCGGCCGTGCACCGATGGCGCCATCGAGCCGTGGCAGGGGATCTCCTACACGTTCAACAGCCGGCTGCACCGGGCGGACGCTCCCGGGGGCGGGGCGCAGCTCGTGCGGCTGAACCAGATGGTCCTCGATCGCGGCGCCGTGCCCCTGGCGTGGGATGTCGATGGCGCCGAGGGCCCGGCCCGCGGCGTGAGCCCGGTGTTCAACGCGCC
>CAYMJK010000179.1:0-4824 GCA_964390535.1 uncultured Phycisphaeraceae bacterium
TCAGGAGTCAGGAGTCAGGAGTCAGGAGTCAGGAGTCAGGAGTCAGGAGTCAGGAGTCAGGAGTCAGGAGTCAGGAGTCAGGAGTCAGGAGTCATATCACGCATCGCAGTTCCGTTGAACACGGCGCGGCACACAGGGGAGCGAGCACATGTTCGCACACGACCGGGATCTCATCAACATCGAGCCGAACCTCTTCCGCGATGTCGCCTGGCTGGCCCAGCGCCGCAGCGCCGGCAATATCAGCAGCGACGCCGGCGAGGTGACCATCAGCGGGTTCGATGTGAACCTGGAGGATGGCGCCGTCGAGGCAGGCCTCGTCATCATGATCGACTCGGTCGCCTACGAGGTGATCGAGCGGCTGACAGCGACGACGGCAACGCTCTCGCGCCTGCGCGACGACCCCGCCGGGCCGGTGATCGCGACGCCCGCGTTCGCCTCGCGCCCGTACGCCGTGCACTCGATGCGCCCGCAGATCGCGATCGCGCACCGGCGCGTGCTGCGCATGATCGGGATCGATCCGGAGGGCATCGCCGACGGCCCCGCCGAGGCGGACATCCTGAATCCCGATGGCCTGCGCCTGGTCGAGTCGCTCGGCGCCCTCGCCGTCATCTACAGCGCTGCCGCGGCACTCAGCGGCCCGGACTCGGCCCTGCAGGCCCGCAGTGCCATGTACCGTGCCCGCTTCAACGAGGAACGCCAGCGCGCCGTCGCCCTCATCGACTTGAACGGCGACGGCGAGCCCGATGCCACCCGGCGCTTGAGCGTGCTGCCGATGCGGCGGAGCTGAACGGAAGGAATTGAACCACAGAGGCACAGAGGGCACAGAGGGAGGCGTTGTGTTGAGAGTCGTGGGTCGGCACATCGCTGCGCAGCAACGACGCCCAACCGTACAACGCGCGCCTCCGAGGCAAGACCCAACTCCCCCCTCTGTTCCCTCTGTGCCTCTGTGGTGAAATAGAAGGAGGTCAAGCGTGCTGATACTGAACCCACACATCGTCAAGTTTGATGGCGAGCGGCTGGATGGCGTGCTGGCGGTGGCGCTCGATCGGCGCCCGGCCCGCGAGCTCGTCGAGTTCGACGATCTCGGCCCGCACCCGACCTTCGCCGACGTGCCCGAGCAGCGCAGCGAGTTCACCGTCCGCCAGGAACTCGCCCGCGACGACCTGCAGGCAATGGCGCCCGGCGACGAGGCCCTGCTGGAGTTGTGGACCGCCCCCGGCGCCTCCGAGGCCGGCCGGCGCAAGGTGACCGCAAACGTCGTCTGCCTGCGCATCGAGCACGACCTCTCCCGCCGCGCCGCCCTGCGCACCATCCGCTTCATCGCCATCGCCACCACCAGCGCAACCGATCCCGTCACCATCACGGATGCAGACGCAGAAGTGTGATGGGATCCGAACGACGGAAGAACTGAACCACAGAGGCACAGAGGGGGGACTTGGGTGTTTGCCGCGGAGGATGCGATTGTGCGATGGAGTGCAGGGCGCAACGCGACATCGAATTGAACCACAGGGGCACAGAGGGCACAGAGGAAGGCGTTGTGTCGAAGTCGGCGATCAATTCATAAGCGCGCCGTCGCGCTGCAACCCGCCGCACAAGGCGCTCCCTCCGCGGCAATCACCCAACTCCCCCCTCTGTGCTTTCTGTGCCTCTGTGGTGAAAACTCCGTCCTGAAACTCCGGAGACGACCATGCCAAGTTCGTTCAACTCCCTCGATCTCTTCGGCTCCGGGCCGCACCGCTTCCGCGAGGGCCGGCGCGGGCAAGTCTGGCTCGAGCCCGAGCAGGCCGATCCCGCCGGCGACACCACGACCCTCCTCGGCGAGCGCGAGCCCGATGTCGTCGTCACCGGCCGCCTCGTCGGCGCCACCGAGAGTGCGCTCTGGCAGCTCCGCGACGCCATCACCGCCGAGCTCACCGACCCGCCGACCGGTGCCACGCTCGAAGACCAGAGCGGGCGCCAGTGGGCCGACATGAGCTTCCTCGAGTTTCGCGTCGATGATCGCGTCGATCGCGGGCGCAGCATCAGCGTCGGCTATCGCGCCCTCTTCCGACGCCTCGACACCGGAGCATCCTGATGGGCCCCGACCTCGCCGCCACCATCGCCCCCACCCTCGCCCAGTTCGGCGTCGCCGGCCTCATCGCCTGGCTCTGGGTCACCGAGCGCCGCAGTGCCGGCGAGCGCGAACGCCTGCTCGGCGAGACCAGCCGGCGCATGGAGACCGATCGCGTCGGCCTGCGCACGCTGCTGGATGCCCTCAGCGCCAACACCCGCGCCCTCGCCTCCCTCGAGGCCACCCAGCGCGAACTTATCGGCGCCCTCCGCGCCCGCCCCGAACCGCCGCACAAATGACCTGTGCCGTGCCACCGACCGCTGCTCTGAGCGGTCGGCGCCTTCCCGCCCTGCGCCCCCGAAGGCGCCCACTTCATTCAGCCGCGCCCCCGCAAGATCACGCGCCCCCGCGACATCTGCCCCGGGGAACCCACAAACGTGCGGCGGGGGGCGCCGGCAGCCATGGTATCTCTCGGGCCCGGCGCCTCGCCGCCCATTTTGCTGGCGGCCACGGGTAGCCCGCCGCTCCGCGGCGGATTCCGCTCGCTCCGCGAGCGCTGCAGAAATCGATGTCAATCCTCCGCCTTCGCCCCCTCCGGCGCCTCCGGCGCATATCGCCACCTGTCCAGCCCCGGGCGCGGGCTCGGCGTCCAGATGATGCGGCTGGCGCCGAGCATGCTTCCCGTTGCCACCGCGAGATTGATCTGCGCGATCTCGTAGTCGGCGAGGGCGCGGATCTCGGCGCTCTGGGCATCCGCGAGCTGCGCGGCGGCATCGAGCACATCGGTGCTCGTGCTGGCGCCCACCTCGAACTGCCGCTGCTCGGCCTCGAGCTGCCGCGTCGTCAGCGCCACCGACTGCCGGGCGGCGAGGATGCGCTGCCAGTCGGCCCGGATCCGCTCGATGGCGTCCATCGTCTCCTGCTCCACCAGTTGCCGCTGCCCGTCGCGCGAGCTGATCCGCTGCAGGCGCATCAGGATCGACGAGCGCAGGCGCGACAGCGCCGCCTGGTTGCCGATCGGCATCGAGCCCGTCAGGCCGAGCTGCCAGTCCTCGAACTCGTTCTCGGCCATCGTGTCCAGGCTGTCTCCCAGGCTCCCGCCGAGCCCGTTGATGCGATAGGTCGCGGTGACGCCGAGCTGCGGCAGGGCCTGATTCTCGCGGAACTCGATGTCGGTGAGATCGCGCGCGAGTTGCAGCTCGGCCTGAAGCAGTTCCATCCGCTGCACGTGGGCGAGTTCGAGCAGACGCGAGCGATCCAGCTCGAACAGGATCGGGTCCGGATCGGTCGTCGGGACGATGGTGGTCTCGTCGGTGACGCCGAGATCGCCCATGTTCATGAGGCGCTTCAGCTCGCGCTGGGCCGTGAGGATGGCGTTGTAGGCGAGGATGATCGCCTCCAGCCGCTCGGCGACGCCCGCCTCCGCCCGGATCACCTCGATCTCCGCCGCCTCGCCGAGATCCACGCGCCGCCGGGCCCGATCGAGCTGCGCCTGCGCCAGATCGAGCTGCTGCCGGCGGACATCCAGCTCCCGCCGTACCTGGTACAGCCGCCAGTAGGCGATCTCGACCGTCGCAAGCTGCGTGATGATCGCCAGCTTCGTGCGCGCCTCCGAGAGCTGGGAGTTGTAGCTGGCGACGCGCACCGCGTACGTCGTGGCCCGGCGCCCGGCGCCCTGGAGCAGCGGATGGCTCAGGCTGAACTCGAGATCGCTCGTGTACGACGGGTTGAGCGTGGCGAACTCGCTCGACGTCTCCCGCCGCGTGATCGGCAGAGCAACGCTGGCGGCGCCACCCGTGTACAGCGGCACGGTGAGTTCGGGTGTGATCGACAGCGTCTCGGCCTGGGCATCCGTGAGTTGGCTTGCGGTGGCGGTGTCGGTGTTGGCGTAGAAGGCGCTGAGCCCGAAGCTCGCCTCGAACGCCGCCTCCTGCTCGCGCAGCGCCTCGGTGGCAATGGCGGGATCGACGAGGGCCACGCGGATGTCGAGGTTGCCGGCGAGCGCTGCGGCCCGGGCCTCGGCGAGCGAGAGCTCGTACGTCCCGCGGGCATCGATCCGCGTCATGATCTCGCCGAGCGGCTCGGGCTCGTCGCTCGGCGCCAGCTCCAGCGGCGTGATGTGCCGCGTGCGCTGCGCCGGCAGCGGATCGGCGTAGTCGCTCCGGCTGGGTCGCAGCGGGTTGGAGCAGCCAGGCGCAAAGCACAGACCACAAAGCACAAAGCACACAGGGGAAAAGCGCAACAGCGCAGACTCCGACATTTGTGCTGCGTGCTTTGCGCCTCGTGCTTCGTTCATGTGTGCTTTGTACTCTGCGCTTTGAACTCTGAGTTTGAACTTTGAACTTTCGACTTTGAACTTTGCTTCACTCGTGCCGCAGGGCGTCGATCGGATCCAGCCGCGCCGCCTTGATCGCCGGGAACATCCCGAAGACGACCCCCGTCCCCGCGGAGAAGCCGATCGCCAGCGCCACCGCCCACATCGGAACGGCCGCCTGCTCCAGCGGGGCGCCGGGGATGTTCTTGATCGCCAGCACCAGCCCCTGCCCCGCCAGCAGCCCGATGGCGCCCCCGGACAGGCACAGCACCACCGCCTCCACCAGGAACTGCAGCAGGATGATGATCGGCCGCGCCCCCACCGCCTTGCGCAGCCCGATCTCCCGCGTGCGCTCCGAGACGCTCACCAGCATGATGTTCATGATCCCGATGCCGCCGACCAGCAGGCTGATGCTGACGATCCCCGCGGCGCCGGCGGTGATGCCCGCCGCCAAGGCCTT
>CAYMJK010000180.1:0-3405 GCA_964390535.1 uncultured Phycisphaeraceae bacterium
CCCGGCGCCGATAATGAGGATGTCCAGGTCGGCGGCCATCAACGGGCGCCCGCCGGCGCCTGCGCGTGCGGCACATCCCGAGGCGCCAGTTCGGCCCGCCCCACGAACTCCACCACCAACACCTGACGGCAGAATTCGGCGCGCATGAACTCGACCTGCCCGGCGCCGGCGAACAGATCGGCGCAGCGCGCCCGCAGAACGTCACCATCGCCCTCGCGCCGGTAGTAGACCCGCACCGAACTGAAGCGTCCCAGATCGGCGCCGGCGCCCGCCGCCACGAGCAGGGCCTGCAGGTTCGCGATGGTTTCGTCGAGCTGGCCATCCAGATCGCCTTCGCAGACGGTGTCCTCGCCGCAGACGCTGGCCGTGCCGCCCACCAGCAGCGCCTCGGCCGCGCGCCCCCCGATGGCGGCGCGGGTTGCGCGGGCGAAGGACGGGCTCGCCGGCCCGTACCGCGCCGAGTATCGATACGCCGGGCGCTGGCGCGGATTCTCCAGCGGCCGCGCAGCGCTCCCCGCCGCGAGGCAATGCACCACGAGTTCATCGCCCTCGTGCCCGACGCCGGTCGCCGCCGGGAGCCGGCGGTCGAAGGCGCACTCGCCCATCCACGCCGCCAGCGCCGCCTTGCGCCCCTTGTTGAAGAGGCGGTACCGGTCGAGACCGCCGCCCATCTCCTCGCCGATGCCGGGGATGTAATTCCAGAAGCGGACGGGCGCCGGCGCCCCGGGCTCATCCAGCGCTGCGCAGATGCGCTGGTAGAGGGCGCTGGCGAGCCCCTCGAACTCCTCCGGCGATGCGCAGCGCGCCTCGGCCGCGACCGCCGTCAGCAGCCGGCTCGCCGGGCCGGACCGGGTCCGCATGAGGACCCCATCCTGCTCGGAGGCGGGCTCGGGGATCGGCGTCAGGGCCAGGGCCCACCCCGGCGGCGCCGGCGCGCAGCGGGGGTCCAGCGTCAACAGGCGCGGGCCGCTCTGAGGCGTGAACTCTTGCATGGAGCGGGCGATGGTAAGCCAGTGGGCTGCAGCGGGCCATGGCGCTTGCCGCAGGATCGGGGCGCCTTGGCCCTACAGCGCGCCGCCAGCCGGGCCCGGCTCGATCGCGACCGCGGCGATCGGGCCATGAAAGTCCACCGCGAGCACCCGGCCGCCCCGATTCTCCAGCGTTGCGGCGGCGACCGCCGTCAGCGGGCCGACGCTGAAGAACTCGGCGTTGGCCCAGGGCAGGGCGGCGCCGATCGCGCAACCGACAGATCGCGCCGCCCGCCGCTCGACGACATCCGGCCACGCGCCGCTCGCGGCGTGCAGCACCGGGGCCCGATCCGCCCCCACAGTGCCGAGCACGGCCGCGGCCCGCCGGGCGAAGGCGCCGGGCGCCAGGTCATCGGCGCATCCGAGGGCGCTGGCGCCGATCCGCCCCCGGATGCGCGCTCCGCGAGCGGCGGCGCTGGAAGCCGACTCCAGCGTCAGGGCCACTGCGCCCCCGGCGATAAAGAAGGCGTCGACGCCGTTGTGCGCGCCCTTACGCGCGCCGAGCCCCCACGCCCGGTACGCCTCGGCCACCACGCCGGCGCACTCCTCGGCAGCGCACACGATGGCTCGTTGCGCCCGCCCCCCGGCGATCCGCAGCGCCGCGACATGGAGCGCCTCCAGCCCCGCCGTGCGCGAGCCGAGCACCGTCTGGCAGGCGCCGCGCAGCCCGAGCCCGATGCTGAGCTGCGCTGCCCCTGCGTTCGGCACGCCCTCGGCAAAGAGCATCGGATTCGCCGCCTGGGGCCCCGACTCGACGATCTCGCGGTAGTACGCCTCGGCGTAGGTCGGCGAGCCATGCGCTGTGCCCAGCGCCGCATCGCAGCACTCGCAGAACGCGGCGCGATCATCGACGCCGGCGTCATCCAGCGCCAGTGTCGCAGCGGCGACGCTCAGCCGGGCGTACTCGCTCAGCCGCCGGCTCTTGCGCGGGTCGAGCAGAGGCATGTACGCGCTCTCCTCGGGCGCGCCGAGATCCTGGTCCAGGTGACGCGCCGGCGCCGCCAGCAGCGCCGAAAGCTCGGCGCCGCTTGAGACCCCCGGCAGCAGCAGGCCGATTCCGGTGATCACGACCTCCTCGCACTCCGCCCCGCCCTCGGCCCCCACCGCCGCCTGCCTCGCCATCGCCACCGCCGCGTTCGACCCGCCGAACCCGATCGAGAGATTCAGCGTGGCGCCGATGCGGGCCCGCCGCGGCGACTCCGTCACGACATCCAGCTGGTCGAACTCGATCTCCTGCGCCGACACGTTCGCCGCCGGCGGCGCCACACCCTCCCGCATCGCCTCGACGGCGAGGGCCAATTCCACCGCTCCGGCCCCGCCGAGCGTGTGCCCCAGATGGCTCTTGAATGTCACGATCGGCGCCCCGGCCAGCGCATCGCCGAAGGTGGTTCGCAGCGCTGCCGCCTCGGCGCTGTCGTTCGCCGGCGTGCCCGTCGCGTGCGCGCAGATCAGCCCGATCTCATCCGGCCGAATGCCGGACTCCGCCAGCGCCAGCTCCGCTGCCCGCGCGGCCCCGGCGCCCTCCGGGTGCGGCTGCGTCAGGTGGCGCCCGTCCGAGGTCTCGCCGGCGCCGGTGATGACCGCCAGGATCCCCGCCTCCCGCGCCAGGGCGTCCTCCAGCCGCTCCAACACCAGCACGCCATACCCCTCGGCGACCTTCAGACCCTCCCTGTCGCGGCAGAACGGGCGCTGCGGGCCCGCGGCAACCAGGCGCAAACTCGCGAACCCGGCGCTGGCGTACTCGCTGATCGGGTCATACCCCCCGGCAAGCGCGACATCCGCCTCGCCGGCCTGCAGCAGCGAGCGCGCCAGCGACACCCCCGTGAGACCCGAAGCGCACGCGGCGCAGGTCGTCAGGCGCGGCCCTTCCACGCCCAGCCCTCCCAGCGCCTCGCGCAGAATCACCGGCGCCTGCATGCCGCGAAGTTCGGTGATCGGCGCCCCGCGGAGCCACCGCCCGCCCGCCCGGATGCCGTGCAGCGTCGTGCCGATCGCCGCGGCCACCCGCTGCGCCGGAATGTCGCCGGGCGCCAGCCCCGCCTCGCGCAGAGCTTCCAGTGCGGCCCAGCGCAGATAGCGGGCCTCGCGCCCAAGCTCCGGCGCGAAGTCCTCCGGCAACTCCACCGCCTGCGCAGCCCCGGTCTCCGGAACCGGACCCGACTCGATATCCGGCGCCGGCCCGCAGCCGCACCGCCCCGCAAGCGCCGCCTGAAACAGTTCCCGGCGCGTGCGCCCAAGGCTCGCGACCGCGCCGGCGCCCGTAATAGCGATCAGCGGGCGATTCATGGGCGAAATGGCAAATGGCAAATGGACAAATGGCAAAGGGAGGCCGGTCGTACGCAGAGATTTGCCATTTGCCTATTCGCCATCTGCGATT
>CAYMJK010000181.1:0-8990 GCA_964390535.1 uncultured Phycisphaeraceae bacterium
GCGGGGGTGGTCTCGAGGCGGAGCGTCATCGGCGCCTCGGTGATCAGGTTGATGAGGCGGCCGATGTCCAGCGGGGGCTCGGCGCCATCGGCGGCGGCGCGGGGGTCGGGGACGGCGTCGGGGGCGGCGGGGGCGGCAGGCGCCGGCGCGAACATCGCCGCGACCGCGGGGGGCAGATCGGTAATGGTGAGGGAACCGGCCGGCTGCAGGGCGAGCGCCATCGCGGCCCACGATGTCGTGGGTGGCAGTGCGAGGGGGGAAGCGAGATCGAAGGCGCCGTTCATGGTGAACGGGGCGTCGCCGTGGCGCAGGGCGCCCTCGAGCTGGAGTCGGGCGGTCTGCTGCGCGCTGGCGTCGAAGCGCAGGGCGATGCGCTCGGCGACGACTGCGGGGCCGCCGCCGGCTGGGGTGGCGCTGAAGTTCTCAGCAGTCACCGTGGCGAGGCCGGTGATCGTTTCGAGCGCGAAGTCGTCATCGAGGTTCGCGACGGCGTCGGTGACTTCGATGCGCATGATCCCGCCACCGGGGACGAGGGGGGCGTCCGGCGGCGCGAGGCGGGCGAGGGTCGGGCCGGGGCTGCGGAGCAGGATGGTGGCGCCGGGGCCGGCGGTCCGTATGGATTGCCCGTCCCAGATCGCCCGGATCCGGGCGCTGGCTTTCTGGGCATCCGCGACAAGGCGCAGCGCGACGGCCTCGCCCTGCGGGCGGGCATCGAACTCGACGGCGAGCGCCGGGCCGAGATCCTGCGGGAGTTGCAACCCCGTCTCGGCGAGCCAGGGCTGCGCCAGCGCGGTGGACATGTCGGTCAGGGCGCCTTCGGCAACAAGTGTCCGCGGCAGTTCGAGCTTGAGCGCCCCGTCGGGGTCGAGCAGATCGCTGGCGGAGGCCGTGAGGTCGAGGCGGCCGGCCTCCTGCCCGTCCACTGCGGCGCCCCCGGCAAGCGTGAGGGCCACTTCGCCGCCGAAGTCGTCGGCGTCGATGGAGGCGGAGATCGGCCGCGTCTGGAAGGCGCGGCGCTGGTCGCCGGCCAGCAGCGTCCCCTGCGCAGGCCCGACGCTCAGCTCGATGCGCGCCCCCGCGCCGCGGAGGTCGCCGCGCGCCAGCGACTCGAGGTCGGCGCGGCCCTCGGCGATGTGCAGGGTGATGCGCTCGGCGCTCTCGATGGCAACGCCGGCATCCTGCAGCAGGCGCGTGAGCGTCGGGCCGGGGCTAGCGATCTCGGCCGACAGGCCGTTGCCGGCGAGCGTGACCACAGCGCCATCGAGGATTGCCCGAGCGTCGGCGCTGACGTTCCGGGAGCGCAGCGACATCGCCAGCGTGGTCGCGCCGGCCTCGGCGGGCGAGGCGACAACCCGCACATCCGCCACCGGACCGAGATCCTCTGTGAGCTGGAGGCCGAGATCCTCGACATAGGGCTGGGCGATGCGCATCTCGAAGCCGGTGAGCGCCAACTCGCCGCGGGCGTTGAGGTCGCCGGGTCGCTCGAAGCTGCGCAGCGCGCCGGAGCCATCGAATGGCTCGGCGTCGAGGCTGAAGCGCAGGGCGCCCGCGCTCTGGCCATCGATGGTGGCGCCGGCGGTTCCCTCGGCGTGGATGCCGGCGGAGAGGGGAGCGGCGCTGATGCGCAGCTCGATCGGCTGCGTGCGGACCTCGAGCGGACGGGCGTCCTCGGCCTGGGCGAGCCGCGCGGCAGCCGTGGTGGCGCGGATGGTCGCCTGCAACGAAGCGGCGCCGAGGTTGAAGTCGGCGCCCTCCAGGTCCAGAGGCACGGCGGCGCTGGCGATCTCGATGGTGAGCGTCGGCGCCTCCAGCAACTCCAGCCGGCCCCCGGCGTCGATGACCTGCCGCAGATCGGGCCACGCCTCCAGCAGGGCCGGGCCGTCGGCCTCGATGATGCCGGGGGAACGGAGGGCGACAGTCTCGCCGTCGTAGCCCACCTCGAGATTCGCCCGGCCGGTGGCCGCGGCGAATTGGAGATTGGCGTGAGCCTCGGTGGCATCTCCCTGCACAGCCACGGTGGTGGTGACCCAGGCGCCGAGGGCGTCCTCGAGGCGGCCATCCAGCCCCGCAAGGGCGTCTATCAGTCCCACGGGGGCGTCGGTGGCAGCGAGCGTGGCGTCAACGGTGGCGCCGGCGGGGTCGAGACGGCCATCGGTGGTCAGGTTGGTGGCGGTTCCGGCGAGCGTAAGGCTGCCGGGGCGATCGGGGCCGCCCTCGGCGACGCTGCGCATTGTGGCGGCAAGGTCGAACTCGGCGCCCGCGCCGGTCGCGAAGCTGGCATCGCCGGAGAGCACACCCTCGGCATTGGCGCCGGACATCTCATCGATCCAGTTCACCTCGACGTCGTCGAAGCGCACCTTCGCGGCGAGCGATTCGGGGAGTTCGACGGGCTTGTCGGGCTCATCGGGGTCGCGAGCCCGGGCGCGATCATCGAGTCCGAGGGCCCGCTCCAGATTCGTGCGCCCGTCGGCGCCGCGGACGATCGTGGCTTCCCCATCGACCACGATCGTGCCGAGATCGCGCGAGCCGCGGAGCAGGCTGAGCAGACTGGCGTCGGTGGTGGCCGAGAAGGTGGCGATGCGCTCGCCGTCGGCGCCTTCGAGCCGTGCGGATCCGACCCGCTGCGAGCCGAGCCAGGAGAGGGAGAGGTCATCGAAGGCGAGGGAGCCGGGAATGGCGCCGCTGGCGGCCCGCCCGAGGGGGCCCGGGGCGACCGCGGAGGCGATGGTCGGCGCCAGGACGATGAGGGCGCCCAGGGCCAAAACGAGCACGGCGACCACGATCAGGATGGTGCGCCGCCGCCGCCGGCGCCGGCGAGGCCGTGGATTCTCTTTGTTGCCGCGGGATTTGCGGGGCATCGGTCCCTCCGTCGGTTCTCCGACGGAAGGCTACACCTCTTCGGCCTTGGCGAGCAGCCACTCTTCGATCTCGACGGGGGCCTGGCGACCGAAAATAGTAACCAGCACCCGAACTTTGCCCTTTTCGGGGAGCAGTTCGTCCACCGTGCCCTCGTAGCCCTCGAAGGGGCCTTCCTTGATCGTGACCGCCTCGCCCATCTGGAAGGTGGTCTTGACGGTGGGCTCCTCATCCGGCTTGCGGGAATCCCGCATCATTTTCTCGATCTCGTGCTCCTTCATGGCGGTCGGCCGTCCGGCCGCACCCACGAAGTCGCCCACGCCGGTCGTCTCCTTGATGAGGAAGAAGACATCCTGCGGGATGCGGCCGTCGTCCTCGAGCTTCATCTCGACGAAGACGTAGCCCGGATAGAGCTTGGTCTCGGTGATCTTCTGGCGCCCGGCCTTGAAGGTCTTGGTCTTCTCGGTCGGGACGAGGATGCGGCCGACGATGTGCTCCATGCCCTCGATCTGGATCTTGCGCAGCAGCGTCTGCTGCACGCTCGATTCCTTGTTGGAGGCGACGCGGAGCACGAACCAGTCCATGCCGGGCTGGCGCAGGTCCTCGTCGGCGCCGATGAGGTCGGTGCGTTCGGTTGTCGTCTTCGTCGTCTGGGCCACGACTCAATCTCCCGCAAGTTGACAAGGGTCCCGCGGCCATCAGGCCGGCCCGGGAACCCTCCGGGTCACAAAGCTTCTGCACGAGCCTCCGCGGAGCCCCCCAAGACCCCCCCCCTGGGGCTGCGGTCCGGGTCAGCGGAAGGTGGCTGCCGGGCGGGCCGCTCAGGTATCGAGCACGCCGACGAGCCGGAAGAACTCCGAGAAGAGTATATCCACCACGAACAGCCCCGCCGCGAGGACGATGGAGGCGGCGATCACCACCCAGGTGGAGGCGATCACATCCTTGCGGGTGGACCAGTTGACCTTCTTCATTTCGCCGTCGGTGGCGACCAGGAAGTCCACGGGGCGCCGGGCGATCGCGACGAAGTAGTAGATTGCGACCGCCCCGAGCAGGATCACGACCGCGGCGATGCCGCCCTGCAGATAGATCGGGTCGAAGGCGGGAACGGCAGAGATGTTGGAGACAGGAACGGTGGCGCCGGCGACCTGCACCGCCTGGATGGCGTCGAGGCCGACGGGCTCGGTCGTCTGGAACTGGACAACCTCCAGCCGGGCGGTGCGGGCCGCCGGGGCGTACTCCTGCACCACGGCCGTGCCGATGGGGCGGTACTGCTGGCCGGTGGCGGCGCCGGAGGCCTGCAAGGCGATTTCGGCGCCCGCGGCCGGGGGCGTGTCCATCACGGGGACGGTGAGGTCCCACTGGCGAACGGGGATGGGGATGAGCGCCGCCTGATTCCACAGCCAGCCAGCCGCGGCGAGAACGACCACGCCGGCCAGGACGGCGGTCATCACCCGCGTCCAGTACCCGTGCCCCGGCTTGTAGATTCCGATGCCCATGTCCTGTCCTTCGGCTCGGGGGGGCGACGCTTTCGGCGCCGGCCCTAGCCATCGCCCCGATCACGGCAGGAGGGAATCGAACCCCCAACCTGCGGATTTGGAATCCGCTGCTCTGCCAATTGAGCTACTGCCGTCCGTGCGAGCTGCGGCGGGCTCCAAGGCGATCCGGCGCAGCTCGCGTCACTTCCGCTTGATCTTGTGAATCGTGTGTTTCCGCAGGCGCGGAGAGTACTTCTTCATGCCGTCCTTGAGGCCCTCGGGCAGCCCGCCCTTGGTGTTGACGCTGGTCCGATAGTTCAGGTCTCCGCTCTCGGAGCACTGAAGCCAGACGTACTCGCGGGCCTGTGCTTTCTTCTTGGCCATGGTTCACACTCCGCGGCAAATCGTAGCTCATTGGGATGGCAGCCCCCGTGAGGGCTACCCAGAAAGCGGCCCGCCGGAGGTTTCAGCCGGCGGGCCGGGAGGTTTCTGACGCGGGGCCATCGCCCCATCGGGCCCCTGGCCCGCTTACTCGATGATCTCGGTGATGACGCCCGAGCCGATGGTCCGGCCGCCCTCGCGGACGGCGAAACGGACGCCGTTCTCGATGGCCACGGGCTTGTCGATCAGGTCGATCTCCATCTGAACGTTGTCGCCGGGCATGCACATCTCGGCGCCCCCGAGGAGGTTGACCGAGCCGGTGACGTCGGTGGTGCGGACGTAGAACTGCGGGCGATACCCGCTGAAGAACGGCGTGTGACGGCCACCCTCCTCCTTCGTCAGCACGTAGACCTCGCCCTTGAACTTGGTATGTGGCTGGATCGAGTTCGGCTTGCAGATCACCTGGCCGCGCTCGATCTGCTCCTTCTCGATGCCGCGCATCAGCAGTCCGACGTTGTCGCCCGCCATACCCTCGTCGAGCGTCTTGTTGAACATCTCGACGCCGGTGATCGTCGTGGCCAGCTTCTCACGGGCCAGACCGATGATCTCGGCGGCATCGCCGACCTTGATCACGCCGCGCTCGATACGCCCGGTGGCCACTGTGCCGCGGCCCTTGATGCTGAACACATCCTCGACCGCCATCAGGAAGGGCTTGTCCGCCTCGCGCTGCGGCTCGGGGATGTAGCTGTCCAGCGCCTCGAACAGCTCGTCGATGCCCTTGTTGGCCTCGTCGCTCTTCGGATCTTCCATCGCGGCCTTGGCGTTGCAGCGCACGATCGGCGTGTCATCGCCGGGGAAGTCGTACTTGCTCAGCAGCTCGCGGACTTCCATCTCCACAAGCTCGAGCAGCTCGGGATCGTCCACGAGGTCGACCTTGTTCAGCGCCACGATGATGTACGGCACGCCCACCTGACGGGCCAGCAGCACGTGCTCGCGCGTCTGCGGCATGGGGCCGTCGGCGGCGGACACGACCAGGATGGCGCCGTCCATCTGGGCAGCGCCGGTGATCATGTTCTTCACATAATCAGCGTGGCCCGGGCAGTCGACGTGCGCGTAGTGCCGGTTGTCCGTCTCGTACTCCGTGTGGGACGAATGGATCGTCACCGTCTTGGAGGCGTCACGGACGGTGCCGCCCTTGGTGATGTCGGCATAGCTCTTGATGGCGCCGCCATGCTTCGCCGCCGAGCGGGCGCTCATCGCGGCCGTCAGCGTGCTCTTGCCGTGGTCGATGTGACCGATCGTGCCCACGTTCACGTGCGGCTTCGTTCTCTCGAAAACGCCCTTCGCCATCGCGATGAACCTCCAGTGCTGCGGTCAAGTTCTGCGGTCGCGGCCGGAGGCCGCCTGTTTCCTGATCCGTCTCCGTCCGTCTTCGGGCGGCCCCAACGATATCCGCGCCGCGGCCGGGCGGACGCCCGCTGCCGCCTTCGACACCCCCACGACCCCCCCACGCCACCCACGACACCCCCCGCGGCTGGCAAAGCCGCTGAAGGGATTTGAACCCTTGACCTCACCCTTACCAAGGGTGCGCTCTACCACTGAGCTACAGCGGCGCCGGGGCTGTGGCCTTGGGACATCAAACGCCGCCCCGACCCCTCGGCCCAGCGGAGCGGAAGCATACCCCCCGGCCTTCTACCGTCAACCGGCCGCCGGCGCCGGGGTCGCTCCCGAGCGGGAAACCCACCAGAGCGTCACCAGGCCGGCGAGCCCGCTCACGGCCGATGCCGAGAGCACCGCGAGCTTGGCCCCTTCCAACTGCTCGGCGTCGGTGAAGGCCAGCACCGCGATGAACAGCGACATCGTGAACCCCACGCCCGCCAGCATCCCCGCCCCGATCAGGTGCCCCCAGCGGACGCCCTCGGGCAGCCGGGCCAGCCCCACCTGCACCGCGAGCCAGGAGGCGCCGACCACCCCCAGCGGCTTGCCGATGACCAGGCCCAACATAACCCCGAGCCCGACGGGACTCCAGAGGGCCCCCACCGTCTCGATCCCCACCGCGACCCCGGCGTTAGCAAGGGCGAAGACGGGGACGATCACATACCCGACCCACGGGACCAGCACCCGCTCCAGGCGCGGGAGGGCGGGCTCGACGAGGTAGCAGGCCCGCTCCACCGCCTCCACCGCCGCCTGCTCGTCGCCGGAGATCAGCCTGTCGTGCTTGTTCCCCTGCGCTCGATCGAAGCTGTCCAGGGCTGCGCGGGAATAGGTGAGGAATTCGTCGGCATCCACGCGGCTGCGGGCGGGGATGGTCGCGGCCATCACCACGCCGGCGATCGTCGCGTGGACGCCGCTCTTGAGCGTGAAATACCAGAGGAACGCGCCGACCAGAAAGTAGACCCCGGGATTGCGCACGCCGAGGCGGTTCAGGGCGATCAGCCCCGCCACCGCCGCCCCGGCGAACGCGAGGTAATTGAGCCCGAGTTCCTCGGTGTAGAAGATCGCAATCACGAGCAGCGCGCCCAGATCGTCCGCGATCGCCAGCGTTGCGAGAAAGACACGGATGCTGGAGGGAACCCGCCGGCCCAGCAGGATCAGCAGCCCGAGGGCGAAGGCGATATCGGTGGCCACCGGCACGCCCCAGCCGCGCGGCTCGCCCCCCTCGCCCATGTTCAGGGCCATGTAGATCAGGCCGGGGATCGCCATGCCCCCCGCCGCGGCGATCAGGGGGAGGGCGGCCTTCCGCATCGACCGCAGCTCGCCGATGAGGATCTCCTGCTTGATCTCCAGCCCCACCAGCAGGAAGAACAGCCCCATGAGCAGGTCGTTGATCCAGTGGAGGACGGACTCGGTGAGGGCCCAGTCGCCGGCCCCGATGGTGATGTCCGTGTGCAGGATGTCCTGGTACTGCCCGGCCCAGGGGCTGTTGGCCCAGACGAGCGCGATCACCGTGGCAAGGATCAGCAGGGCCCCTGCCAGCGTCGGCATCTGGACGAGCATGTCGAACGGCCGGAGGAGGTAATCCACCGGCGCCCGGCGGCGGCTCTGCCTGGCGAGGCTGGGCAGCCTCGTTCTGTCATCCGCCATCGGTGTCGTCTCCCGCGGGGTTTGGCGATAAAGTTGGGCCCGATGCTAGGGAGCGGGCGCCGCGTTTCACGCGGGCCGGCACAAGAGGAGCAACCATGCCGCGAGTCGCCATCATCATGGGATCGAAATCGGACTGGGAGACGATGACGGCAGCGCACGAGGCCCTCGAGGAACTGGGCATCGAGCACGAGTGCCGCGTCCTGAGCGCTCACCGCACGCCCGACGCACTCTTCAGCTACCTCGCGGACGCCGAGTCCCGCGGGGTCGAGGTCTTCATCGGGGGGGCGGGGGGCGCGGCCCACCTGCCGGGGGTGATCGCCGCCAAGACGATCAAGCCCGTGCTCGGCGTGCCGGTGGAGAGCAAGCTGAACGGGCTGGACTCGCTGCTGTCGATTGCGCAGATGCCCGCGGGGATCCCTGTCGGAACGCTGGCCGTGGGACGGGCGGGCGCTGCCAACGCGGGGCTCCTCGCCGCGGCAATCCTCGCGACGAGCGACGCAGCGCTGTCGCGGAAGCTTCATGAATACCGCAAAACCCGCGCCGACCGCATCCTCGCCGAGCCGGATCCGAGCGCGCCCCGCGGCTGAGCCTCCCCTGCTTTCATCTTCCGAGTGCCAGATGGGAAGGGCGCCCCATAGCTGGCGCCTGTGGCCCCCGTTACAACTCCGGCCGATCCGACTCGAGCGGTCTTCCGCGAGGAGAGAGGGATCGAGAGAGAGAGAAGGGGATCCCCGTCAGGGGACCTGAGAATCCGGACCGTTGGCGACGCAAGGCTGCGCCGCCGCACAAGGCCCCCACCCCCGACGGGGGCCGGATCGGTCCTGACCCCGCGGGATAAGCCCGCCGACGCGCCGAGAGGCGCCAGTCGGCGGGCTTTGCCCGTTTTGGGCCTCGCAGACCCGGTGATCGTCGAGCCTCACCGGCCAGTGGCGGCGCGATCAGGGACAGCCGGCCGCAAACGCGTTCTGGAAACAGAGGAAGTCGAAGAAGTCGAGATCGCCCGAGCCGTCGCAGTCGGCGGCGGGATCGCCCGCGGCGAACTGGTTCTGAAAACACAGGAAATCGAAGAAATCCAGCGCGCCGCTCTCGTCGCAATCGGCCATGCACCAGTGGTCGGGGCCGAAGATCACATTGACCGCGCCGGGGGTGACGCTGCCATCATCGCGAAGGGCCTCACCGCAGATCACGACCGGC
>CAYMJK010000182.1:0-4080 GCA_964390535.1 uncultured Phycisphaeraceae bacterium
GCGGCAGCTCGAGCAGGAGCGCATCCGGCTGCAGGAGCAGCAGCGGCAGCGCACGGCCCGTGGCGATCTGCTGCTGGATCCGCCGAGCGTGCTGATCGACGCCGGGGATACGCCGGTGGTGAGCGCCGAGGTGGAGACGAACAGTCTGGTCATCTTCGCCAGCGCGAAGGATCTCGGACGCATCGAGGCGATCGTCGCTGAGCTTGACCGGCCCGACTTCATCAAGCTGCCGACCGCGCACATCATCCCGCTGGAGAAGGGTCGCGCGACGGAGATCGCCGCGGCGGCCCGCGCGGTCTTCCAGTCCGATGCCCGCGGCGGCGGGCCGCGGTCGCTGCTCATCTACGGCGACGACGCGAGCAACACGGTGATCGTGCGCGGCGGCGAGACCGAGTTCGCCCGGGTGGCGGCCCTGGTCGATTCCCTGCAGCAGGAGGCCGACAGCGCGGCGGTGAAGGTGCAGGTGCTGGCGCTGCGCAACGTGCCGGCATCTCGCCTCCGCGACACGCTGCAGCAGGCGTTCACGGGGCGGGCTCAGCAGCTCGGCCAGTCGCTGAGTGTGC
The DNA here is from genome assembly GCA_964390535.1 of uncultured Phycisphaeraceae bacterium. GTDB lineage: Bacteria > Planctomycetota > Phycisphaerae > Phycisphaerales > UBA1924 > CAYMJK01. Next base: position 564 of record CAYMJK010000182.1, read on the forward strand.
AGGTCGATCGCGACAGCAATGCGCTGGTGATCGCGGCGAGCGAGGCCCTCTTCCGTGAGATGGCCGAGGTCGCGCGCGAACTGGATGGCGCTCTGCCGGCCGACGCCGGACCCGATCAGCCCGCGGGCGGGCCGCAGGAGGCGGGATCGACGCTGGGCCGCGGCGTCTTCATCATCGATGTCGAGCACAACGACCCGGCGCAGATCCGGGCCATGCTCGAACAACTCGGCGTCACCCGCGATCAGGGCGCCGACCGGCCGGGGCTGGTGGGCGAGCCGGTGACGATCGTCGAGATGCGCAGCCGGCGGGCACTGGCAGTGCTCGCCGCCCGGGCCGATGGCGAGCGGATCCGCGAGCTCGTAGGGGCGCTCGATGCCGAGCCGGGCGAGGCGGCCCGCACGGTGCGCATGGTGCGGCTGACGACCGCCGACGCCCAGGCCCTTGCCGCGACGCTGCGTGAGATGCTCGGGGCGGGGGAGGCGTCTGGCTCGGCGCCGGCGGCAGCGCTGGCTGAGCAGGTGCGCCGGCTGAACATGCTCACGGGGGACCCGGCCCGGCCGCAACTTGCGCTCGATCTGACCCAGCCGATCCGGATCGTGGCCGATCCGCAGACCAACAGCGTGATCGTCGCCTCCAGTGACGCCAACACCGCGGCGGTGGAGCTGCTGGTCGGCTCGCTGGACACGCTGCCGGTGGGGGATGCGGTGCTGGTGCGGTTCTTCCCGCTGGTGAACTCGGACGCCGCGCGCATCCGCGGCGTGGTGGACGAGATCTTTCGGCAGGGAGAGCGGCTGATCTCGCGGACCGGGACGGATCGGCCGGCACGATCGACGACGGCGACGGGGCAGGCGCTGGCGGGACAGATCGCGCTGTCGGTGGACGCCCGGACGAACGCGCTGATTGCCGCGGGCGCCGAGGACGCCATCGCGCTGGTCGAGGTGCTCGTGAAGGATCTGGATGCCGCCGATGGGCAGAGCTGGGTGGAGCCGGTGATCGTTCCGCTGCAGCACGCGGACGCCGCGACGCTCGCCGAAACGCTGCGGGCGGTGCTGGTGGAGGGGATCGCCAACGATGCCGCCGCGGAGGGTCTGCGGCAGCAGGTCGTGCGGCTGCGCGTCGCCCAGCAGGGGCGCGATCCGGCCGGGCCCAACGGGCGGCTGGAGTCGGATGTTTTCGCCTCGCTGGACACGCTGATCATCCGGGCGGAGGAGGAACTCAACGCGCTGCTGGTGGTGGGAACGAGCGCCAACATCCGGGCGGTGACCGAACTGGCGAAGATGCTCGATGTCGAGGGGGCGTCGGCGACGAGCACGGTGCGGATCTACCCGCTCGAGAACGCCTCGGCCGACCGGGTGGCGTCGCTCGTACACGACCTGTTCCGCGACCGGGAGCAGACGGGGGTGTCGCGGCCGGAGGACCGGGTGGTGGTGCAGCCGGACCCGCGGACCAACGCGCTGGTGGTTTCGACGAGCCCGCGCAGCTTCACGATCCTGGAGAACGTGATCGAGTCGCTGGATTCGGCCCAGGCGCGGCAGACGGTGGCGCTGCATGTGATCCCGGTGAAGGACATGGATGTGCGCCAGCTCGCTCCGACGATCCAGAACCTGATGCGCGACCGCATCGAGGCGGCCCGGCGCAGCGGGGAGGTGGCCAGCGCCGACGATGTGTTCACGGTCGAGGCGGACCCCGGCGGGGACAACCTCATCGTCGCGGCCAGCGCGGAGAACCTGCAGGTGGTGCGCGACCTGATCGACTCGCTGGCGAGCGGGCAGACGCCCGCGGTCGAGCCGTCGGGTCGCGGGCTGGTGCAGGTGGCGAGCATGTCGGCCAGCGAGATGGCCGAGACGATCGATTCGCTGTACGTGGCGCCGGAGAACGAGCGCCGCGGCGAGGGATCGGTGACGGTGGTTCCCAGCGACCGGCTCAACGCGCTGATCGTCGCGGGGAGCGAGCGCGATGTCGCCGAGATCCGGCGGCTGGTGGAACAGCTCGACCGGGCCGAGGTGACTCATGAGCAGCACATGCGGCGCATTCAGCTCCGCACCGCCAACGCGCTGGAGGTGGTGAACCTGCTGGAGACGGTGCTCGCCGGGCGTCCGGTGACCGGGGCCGACCCGAGCGAGGCCCACCTGGCGACGGTGGTGAAGTTCTACCGCCCGCGCATCGAGGATGCGGTGAAGCAGGATGAGCAGGAGGATGGCAAGACGATCGTCTCGCAGGCGGAGCTGGACAACGCGATCCGCTCGCGCATCAAGCTGGTGCCGGAACTGCGGACGAACTCGGTGACGGTGCTGGCGCCGCCGTCGGTGATGGGGCTCATCGAGGACATCATCGCCGACCTGGACGCCTCCGACCCGTGGGGTCGGAAGATCGAGACGTTCCGGCTGGCCAACGCCGACGCGCGGCAGATGGCCACGGTGCTGCAGAACATGTTCCAGCTCGAGCAGCAGGGGAACCGGCTGTATCTGGTGCCGCGGGGCGGCGAGCCGCAGCCCGATCAGGCGGCGCCGCAGGACCCGTTCCTGAACACGCGGCTGGAGCCGGTGCCCGATGAGCGGCAGCAGCTTGCGATCACGGTGGATGTGCGCACGAACACGCTGCTGGTCTCGGCGACGGAGGAGTATCTGGAGCGGGTGCGGGGCATCGTGGAGTTTCTGGACAACATCAACGCGACCGAGCGGGAGCAGTTCGTCTACGAGTTCCGCAACGCCAAGGCGCTGGAAGTGGAGCAGGTGCTCCAGAGCTTCTTCGAGGCGGAGGCGACGACGATCCGGCAACGCTTCAGCGGCGATCAGGGGGCGCTGGGCTCGCTGCAGAGCCTGCTGGAGCGCGAGGTGACAGTGGTCGGGGACGAGGATTCCAACAAGCTGCTGGTGCAGGCCTCGCCGCGGTACATCGAGACGGTGCGCAAGCTGGTGCAGGAACTCGACTCGGCGCCGCCGCAGGTGAAGATCCAGGTGCTGCTCGCCGAGGTGACGGTGGACGATAGCGACACGTGGGGCGTGGACTTCGACCTCAAGGAGTTCGGCGGGGACATGTACACCCTGAGCTCCATCGCGACCGGCGCGGGGGTGGCGACGGCGATCGGGCTGCCGAACCTGCGGCTGAGCTCGGAGGATTTCGGGCTGGTGGTGCGGGCGCTGTCGGTGCAGGGCAAGCTGGAGGTGCTCAGCAAGCCGGAGGTCACGGTCAACAACAACCAGCCGGCGTTCATTCAGGTCGGCGAGAACGTGACGCTGGCATCGGGCACGACGCAGTCAGGCGAGACGATCCGCGTGCTGACGGAGCGGCGCGACATCGGCATTCTGCTGAACGTGACGCCATCCATCAGCTCCGACGGGTTCGTGCGGATGGAGATCAGCCCGGAGATCTCGTCGGTGAGCGCCCGGACCACGCAGATCTCCGAGGACTTCGAGGCGCCCATCATCACGCAGCGCCGCGTGGACACCACGGTGACGGTGCGCGACGGGCAGACGGTGATCATCGGCGGGCTCATCCAGACGATGGAGGAGGAGCG
>CAYMJK010000183.1:0-3444 GCA_964390535.1 uncultured Phycisphaeraceae bacterium
GGCCGACATCGACGGCAGCGGCGCCGTGGACGTCGCGGACATGATCATCGTCCTGTTCGCCTTCGGCTCCGACGATCCCGTCGCCGACATCGACGGCAGCGGCGTCGTCGATGTCGCCGACCTCATCGCGCTGCTGCTGGACTGGGGCGTGTGCGTCGGCTGATCCCGGCCCGGCCGACCACGGCGACACGGTGCAGGTCCCAAGCCAATGCCGGCCTCACTCCGCGTCGAGGACGTCGTAGACGCGCCACCACTGTAGACGCGGCCCCCAGATCGCCACCAGCTCCTGGTGGGCGGGATGCTCGACGTAGGCGGCGTACGACGCTTCGCTGTCGAACCCGACGTAGAACCCGACGTCGTAGTCGCCGTCCACGGTGTCGCGCCCCGTGTCCACGTGTCTGCCGGCGTATGACGAGACGATGACCGGGATCTCGCCGGCCATGGTGTCGCAGGCGGTGATCAATTCGTCGGCGCCGGCCGGGTCGAGCAGCTTGAAGAAGACGACGTGGTTGATGCGCCCCGGCGCCGGGGCAACATCCCCGTCGGCGCCAGCGCACCCGCCCAGCGCCACGACCCCCACGACCCCCATGATGCCCACCAGACCCGCCACCGCCTGCCGCTGAAATACCCAGCGCATCGCGCCTCCATCCGCTTTGCCGCCCTCGATATTGAGGGGCCGGCGCCAGCAAGATAGGATGGCGACCCACGCCCCGGGGCGAAGCCAACTGTCCCGGGGATCGAATTGACCCCCGTCGAGGGAGATACGCCGTGATCGCTCGCGCTGAAGCTGGAAGAAGGTTGTTGTTCGGGCGCCTCATGGGCGCCCTCATGGTGGCGACGGGCGCCACCCTCGCCGCGCCCGCCGCCCAGGCCCAGGAGAAGGTCATCCCGCTCCCGATGCGGACCGATGGCCCCAAGAGCCTCGACCCCGTGCAGGGCTCGACCACCTACGACCACATGGCCTGCGTGCAGACCTATGAGACGCTCCTGCAGCCCTCGTACTACGACAACATCAGCTTCGAGCCGCTGCTGCTGGCGGAACTGCCCGAGCGGCTCGATGGCGGGAGCCGCTATCGCTTCCGCCTCAAGGCCGATGTCCAGTTCCACGACAACGCCTGCTTTCCCGGCGGCAAGGGGCGCGAGGTCGTCACCGACGATGTCTTCTACTCCCTCAAGCGCATCGCCGACCGCGACAACGGTCTGGAGAACTGGTGGCTGATCGACGGCCAGATCAAGGGCCTCGCCCCGCAGCCGCAGGGGGAGCGCTTCGACTATGCGGCGCCCGTCGAGGGGCTGGTGAAAATCAGCGACAAGGAGTTCGAGATCGTCCTGACCCGGCCGGTCTACCGGTTCCTGTGGGTGCTCACGATGTTCCAGACCTCCGTGCTGCCGCACGAAGCGGTGGCGCACTACGGGGCCGACTTCTCGAAGAATCCGGTCGGCACCGGGCCGTTCATCCTCGACTCGTGGATCCCCAAGCAGCACCTCACGTTCAACCGCAACCCCGACTATCACGAGTGCCATTACCCCGCCGAGGAGCACTGGTCGGCCGAGGATCGCGAGGCGGGCCTGCACGAGGCCGCGGGGCAGCGGCTGCCGATCCCCGACCGGCTCGAGTTCACCATGTACGTGCCCGATCAGCCGGTCTGGCTGGAGTTCCAGCAGGGCAAGCTCGGCTTCATCGAGATGCCCTACCCCTTCTTCACCGAAGCCTTCAACCGGCGGTCGAAGCGGATGGACCGCGAACTGCGGTCCCGCGGCGTGACCTACCGGGCCGAGCCGCAGTTCGACATGATCTTCCGGGCCTTCAACATGGAGGACCCGCTGCTCGGCGGGTACACCGAGGAGAAGCGGGCCCTGCGGCGGGCAATCTCCCTGGCGGTGGATCTGGACGAGTTCAACCAGACGTTCTACGAGGATCTGTGCGTCGTCTACGACGGCCCCATTCCCCCGGGGATGGACGGCCACCCCGAGGGCGGCCGTGTCGAGGAGGCCCCGCGCGGGCCCGATCTGGAACTCGCCCGGGCGGAGCTGGAGCGGGCCGGTTACCCCGGCGGCGAGGGCCTGCCGCCGCTGAAGTTCTACACCAGCGAGGGCGGCACCAATCAGCAGCAGGCGGACATGCTCCGGCGCCAGCTCGACCGCGTCGGCATCCGGCTGGATGCCCAGTTCGTCGATTTCTCGCAGCTCATCGAGCTGACGAACAAGCGGCAGGCGCCGATGTTCGGCTTCGCCTGGCTCAGCGACTACCCGGACGCCGAGAACAATCTCGCCCTGTTCTACAGCCCCAACGCCAGCCCGGGCTCCAACCACTGGAACTACAACCGCCCTGATTTCGACGAGATGTACGAGCGGGCCATCGTCATGGAGCCCGGCCCCGAGCGCACGCAGCTCTACACTGAGATGCGCGACATGGTCATCGAGGACTGCGTATTCGTCGGCTCCCTCGCCCGCACCCGCTACTTCCTCATGCAGCCGTGGCTGAAGAACGGCCGCCCCACCAACACCTTCCATAGCTGGTTCAAGTACCTCGACGTCGATCAGTCGAAGCGCTGAGTCACGGACGCGACGCAGACATGTGGACCTACGTACTCCGGCGCACGCTGTACAACATCCCGATCTTTCTCGGGATCGTGCTGATCCTCATGGCGCTGCTGCGCATCAACGACCCCGTCTACGCCCACCTCAGCAAGAACGCCACCGCCGACGAGATCGCCCAGAAGCGGGCCGAGCTCGGCGCCGACCGCCCCTTCCTCATCCAGTACGCCGACTTCCTCGGCGACCTCGTCACCCTCGACTTCTCCGATCGGAGCTGGTACGCCGAGAGCCGCACCGTCGGCCAGGTCATCGGCCCCTCCATCATGCCCAGCCTCGCCATCACCGTGCCGGCGCTGGCCCTCTCGGCGGTGCTCTCCATCGGCATCGGGCTCGTCTCCGCCGCCAACCGAGGCACGCTCATCGACCGGATGCTGGTGCTGCTCGCCGTGCTCGGGATGAGCGTCAGCTTCCTCGTCTTCATCATCCTCGGGCAGTATTTCGGCGCCTTCTGGCTCAGTCGCGAGCTCGGGTGGGAGATCTTCGCGGTGCAGGGGTACGAAGGCTACGGCGCCATCAACTGGCCGAAGAACTGGGCCCACTACTGCCTGCTGCCGGTGCTCATCAGCGTCATCGTCACCATGGGCTATGACACGCGGTTCTACCGCTCGGTCATCGTCGAGCAGACCGGCGCCGACTACATCCGCACCGCCCGGGCCAAGGGGTGCAGCCAGCAGCGCATCATGCTCAAGCACCTGCTGCGCAACGCCCTCATCCCGATCATCACCCGCATCATGATCACCCTCCCCTTCGTCGTCGTCGGCTCCCTGCTGCTGGAGATCTACTTCGGCATCCCCGGCATGGGCCGCACGCTCTACACCCACATCATCAACAAGGACTTCCCCGTCA
>CAYMJK010000184.1:0-3871 GCA_964390535.1 uncultured Phycisphaeraceae bacterium
GATGGCGCTCTTCCTGGTCAGCCAGTACGCCGGCCGGCCGAAGATGGTCTCCCTCTTCCCCGGGCTCCAGCTCACCGAGCCGCAGCGCGAAGACTACATGGCCGCCCTGGCCAGCTACGACACTCCCGTGAAGCCGGGCGCCGGCGGGGAGATCCTCGTCCCCGCCGAGCAGGCGACCGCCCTCCGCGGCAAGCTGGCCCAGAGCGGGCGCACGCCGGCGGACACCTCGATCATGTTCGACACGCTGATCGAGAAGCAGAGCTGGACCAGCAGCCGCGAGGAGAACCACCGCAACCTCGTCATCGCCAAGAGCAACGAGCTCGCCCTCACGATCCGCGGGTTCGACGCGGTCCGCGAGGCCCGGGTGATGCTCACCGAGCCGCCCCCGGGGGGGCTCGGGCGGGCGGCGACGCGGCCGACGGCATCCGTCTCGGTCACCACGACCGCGGGGCAGCAGCTCACGCAGCGCAACGTGGACGGAATCGCCCTGCTGATCTCCCGCTCGGTTCCGCGGCTGGAGCCGGCGGATGTCGGGATCGTGGTCAACGGCGTGCCGCGGAAGGTGACCGATGCCGATGACATCGTGCCGGGCACGGCGCTGGAGTATCGGCAGACGGTCGAGCGCGGCAAGGAGGAGAAGATCCACCGGCTGCTGAGCTACATCCCCGGCCTTGAGGTGTGGGTGACGGCGGATGCCGAGGTGGCCAGGGTGCTGAGCCGATCGGTGCAGTACAGCCGGCCCGTGACCGCCCCGCTCAGCGAAACGATCACGGAAGTGCGGCAGACGCGGATGTCGCGGGGCGCCGAGCCGGGGGCCCGGCCGAACACCGGCCTCTCGATCAACCGGGGCGCCGAGGGTGGAACCGAGCTGACCGAGACGACCGAGGAGACGACCTTCGACAGCCGCTTCGGCGAGCGGGTCGAGGAGACGACGGATCCGGGCGGGGCGGTCAAGCGGCTGGCGGCATCGATCTCGGTGCCGCGGGACTGGGTGCGCCAGCTCATCATGGATGAGCGGGCGGAGGTGGCGGGCCCAGCGGAGGGCGAGGGCGGCGCCGAGCCTCCGGCGCCGACGGCGGAGGAGATCGACGCCCGCTACGCGCTGGAGGCGTCGAAGATCGAGGATCTGGTGCGCCCGCACATGCTGCCGGATGACGCTCCGCCGGATGCCGTGGACTCGGTGATCGTGCAGGTGGCGATGGCGCCGCGGAAGGTGGATCTCGGCGGCCGCGGCGGCGGGGGGAGCGGGGGCGACGGTGGTGGATCTGGCGGCGCCGGCGGGGCGTCGCTGCTTCCCGGCTTTGGCGTCGGGCTGCCGGTGGACAGGATCGTGCTGGGTGGGCTGGCGGTGGTGTCGCTGGGCATGATGGCGATGATGGTGCGCCGGGCCGGGCGGCGGAGTTCGCTGCCGAGCGCCGAGGAGCTCGCCGGCGTGCCGCAGACCTTGCAGAGCGAGAGCGACCTGATCGGCGAGGCGGACGAGAGCCAGGCGGCGATGGCGGGGATCGAGGTGGATGACGCCCAGATTCACACGCAGCGCATGCTGGAGCAGGTGACGCAGCTCGTGGGCGAGAAGCCGGATGCCGTGGCGTCATTGATCGCGAACTGGCTGGCGGCGGACGAGTGAGGAACCTGATGGCCCGCAAGCCCAACGAGAAGCTGCCCGACTCGGCCGACATGCTGCAGGGCATCACCAAGGCGGCGGTGCTGATCCTCGCGGTGGGCCCGGACAACGCCTCGAAGGTGCTGAAGAAGCTGCCGACGGAGATGGTCGAGGAGGTGACGCGCGAGCTTGCCGGGCTGGGCCGGGTGCCAGCGCGGCTGCAGGCCGAGATCATCGAGGAGTTCTATCACCTGACGGTGGTGGCGCAGTACGCGGGCGAGGGGAACCTCGACTACGCGAAGAGCCTGCTGCGCGAGGCGCTGGAGCCGCAGATGGCCGACCGCGTGCTGGCGCAGATCCAGACGCAGGTGCAGCGGACGCCGTTCAGCTTCCTGCAGCGGGCCGAGAGCGAGAACCTGCTGACGTTCATCCAGGATGAGCACCCGCAGACGATCGCGCTGATCGTCTGCCACCTGCCGCACCACAAGGCGAGCGAGATCCTCGTGGGCCTGCCGATGCAGAAGCAGATCGAGGTGATCAAGCGGATCGCGAACATGGAGCAGACGAGCCCGGAGGCGATCCGCGAGGTGGAGCAAGGGCTGGAGAGCCGGCTGGCGAACATGCTGGGCAAGAGCATGGAGCGGGCCGGCGGCGTGGACACGGTGGCGGAGATCCTGAATCTCGCCGACCGGGCGACGGAGAAGGCGGTGATGGAGGGGCTGGAGGCGGAGGATCCCGACCTCGTCGAGCAGATCCGGCGGTTGATGTTCGTGTTCGAGGACATCCTGCTGGTGAACGACAAGGGGATCCAGGCGGTGCTCAAGGAGGTGGACAACGACGAGCTGGCCCTGGCGCTGAAGACGGCATCCGAGGAACTGCAGGCGAAGATCTTCAGCAACATGTCCGAGCGGGCCGCGACGCTGATCAAGGAGGACATGCAGTACATGGGTCCGGTGCGGGTGAGCGATGTCGAGGCGTCGCAGCAGCGGATCGTGGACATCGTGCGCCGCCTGGAGGAGGCGGGCGAGGTGATCATCGAGGGCCGCGGCGAGGGCGATCTGCTCGTGTGAGAAAATGGCAAATGGACAAATGGCAAAGGGCAAATGAGGCAGAGAGACCTGGATGCGTGTGTCCGCGGCAGCATTTGCCATTTGCCCATTTGCCATTTGCCATTTAGCCATGCCCCGCATCTGCGCTTCACAGACCGAGTCCGTCCTCCGCAGCGCGATCGTGCTGGATCTGGGGGACATTGCCGCGCAGGGGGAGAAGCTGAAAGCGCAGGCGCGCGCGCAGGCGGAGCAGATCGTTGCCGAAGGGCGGGCCGAGCGGGAGCGGCTGATCGCCGGCGCGGGCGAGGAGGGGCATCGCGAGGGATACGAGGCGGGGCTGGAGGCTGGCCGGGCCGATGGGGCGCGGGAGGCGCGGGCAGAGGCGGCCGAGCGGGCCGCGGCAGAACTCGAGCACATCCGCAGTGGGTTCGAGGCGGCGCTGGCGGCCTTCGAGGGGGCGCGGGAGGGGATGCTGCGCGAGGCGCGGACGGATCTGCTGCGGCTGGCGCTGGCGATTGCGCAGCGCATCACGCGACGGGCGATCGACCTCGACGCGGGGGCGGCGGCGGGGCAGCTCGAAGCGGCACTGGAGCACATCGCGGCAGGGTCGGCCCTGCGGATCGAAGTGAGCGCGCGCGAGCGGGAGGCTGCGCTGGAGGCGATCCCCGCGATCGGGCGCCGCGCGGCGGGCTCGGCCCATGTCGAGGTCGTGGCGCGGGAGGACCTGGCGCCTGGTGATGTCATCGTGCGCACGCCGGGGGGCGCAGAGGTCGATGCCCGGATCGATGTGCAACTCGCCCGGCTGGCGGCGGAACTCATGCCGGGCGAGCCGCCGGCGGGACCGGGGGCTGGCGGGGCTGCTGGGTCAGGAGGCGGGTCGGAGGCGCCGGAGGCGCAGGAGCGCCCATGATCTCGCTGGCCGACAGAATCGGCGCTGCCGAGCGCGCCCTGCCGCTGCGCATCAGCGGCGTGGTCGTCGGGTTGCGCGGGCTGACGCTACTGGTGGAGCATCTGCCGCTGCCGGTCGGCTCGTTGGTACGCGTGGAAACAGCAGAGCAAATAGCAAATAGCAAAGGGGCAAATGGCAAATCCGGACAGGGGCGCACCGGCTCTGATTTGCCATTTGCCCATTTGCAATCTGCCATTTCGCCGGGCATTCCCGGCGAGGTTGTCGGCTTCGACGCCGGCCGCACGATCGTGATGGTGATGGGGCAGACCA
>CAYMJK010000185.1:0-4638 GCA_964390535.1 uncultured Phycisphaeraceae bacterium
CCCCTTGTCATCGCACGCCCCCCCCCCCACGATCCGCTCCCCCGGCCCGCCCGGAACCGCCGCCGCGATCCACGGCTCGAACGGCGGCTGCTCCCACAGCTCCAGCGGGTCCGGCGGCTGCACGTCATAGTGCCCATAGAACAGCACGTGCGGCCCCGCGTAATCCGCCGACCCCGCCGACGTCGCCAGCACCACCGGCCGCCCCGGCTTCCCCGGCGCCCCCGTCGGAACGATCGTGGCATCCAGCCCGCTCGCCGCAAGGTGCGTCGCCGCCCACTCCGCCGCGGCATGACACCGGTCGGCGTACGCCGGATCCGTCGAGATGCTCTGAATCCGCAACCACTCGATGAGCGCGCGGATCACCCCCTCCTCATGCTGCTGGAGCCACTGAACGGCGGCGTCGGCGGTGGAAGCTGTCATGCCCCATGGTACGGGCGTCGAGAGTCTCCCGTGATCCGCCCCCCCTCTCCATTTGAGCTTTGCGCTTTGAGCTTTGAGCTTTACTCACCCACGCCCCTCCCGCTCCAGCGCCTCCAGCATCAACCCCTCCGGCGGCAGCGGATTCCGCGGCACGACCGTCCGCCCGCAGTCCGGACAAGCCACCTCCGACAACCCCGCCGGAATCAGCACATACGTCGGCGCCCACTTCGCGCGCCCATCCGCGCCCCAGTGACACCGCTCCGCCGCCTGCAACGTCCGCGCCCCCGTGCGCGGATTCACGAACGGCGCGCTCGCCCCATCCGGAACCCGGAACTCCGCAAACACCTCCCCCGTCTCCACATCGATCAGCGCCCGCCGCCGGCTCGCCGCGGCAAGGTCAGCCCCATCCCCCCCACCCCCATCCAGCGCAACCGCCCCCGCCACCCCCGCCAGCGCAATCACCCCCGCCGCCGCCCCGAACCGGCGCGCGATCGCGCCCCATCCACCACCTCCCCTCCGCCCGCGCGCTGCGCCCCGCGCGCGATCAAAATCATCCACCAGCGACGCAAGAGATCCCGATGTCCGCTCGTCCGACACGTCTCGCTCCCTTCAACCACTTCCCCTCTTCTCTGTGCCCCTCTCTGTCCCCCTCTGTGCCTCTGTGGTAAATCCGCCTGCGGCAAATCCCCTCACGGCACGACATACGGCTTCCCCACCGAAATATCCCGCGTCTTCCCCGGCCACGTCTCCAGCATGTTCTGCCAGAAACTCCCCGGATCCGTCAGCCGCGTCCCCGCCGGAAACCAGAAGTCCGGGTTCGTCGCCGCGGCATCATCCAGCACCTCCGCGTGCCCATCGAAAAACCCCATCACCCCATACACCAGCGCTGCCCGCGTGTCATACGGATCACGACTGTGCCCGTGCCGGAATCCATACCGCCGGAAATCCGGATACGCGACCGGATCGGCAACATGCAGCGCCCGCCCCGGCTCCGTCGGCGCTGCCGACCGGTTCAACTCCGCGCTCCGGTTCCACCACGCCCCCACACCCCCGAACGCCCCGCCGTACGGCGCATCGATGTCCGTGTCGTAGTCCGGCTCGGCTTCCCCCGGCCGCGCAAACCGATGCCCCTCGAACACCGCAACCTTCTGATACGCCGTCCCCACACGGTGCAGCGCCGGCCGATACCCGGTCCGGATCTCCGGAAACGAACTCCCCGTCCCGAAAGGCAGCTCATCCGTCGTCGATGTGAACTGCGTCGACATGTTGTACGAAATCATCCGCGATGCCGTCCACGGGCTCCCCGCCCGGTGCGGCGCCGACTGAAACTCGTTCTGCGGACAGATCGCCGGCTCCAGCTCCTCCCGATACCAGTTGAACCGCAGCGCCCGCATCCGCTCGCCCAGCGCGCTCGCCTCCTTGCCCTCGCCCGGCCCCTGATACCCAAGATAGCTCGCGATCGGCCCCACCCAGTCATACGTCTGCATCGACACGCCGTTGAACATCCCCCGCGCGGCATCAAACCCGCTGGTCGTCGGCGACCCCGCAATCGCCCCCCGATGCCCATCCGCATAACTCAGATGCCCCAGCACAAGCTGCTTGATGTTCGAACTGCACAGCACCGTCCGCGCCGACTCCCGCGCCTGCCCCAGCGACGGCAGCAGCAGACTCAGCAGAATCGCGATGATCGCGATCACCACCAGCAGCTCGATCAACGTAAAGCCCCGCGCCCGCGCCGTTCGGTGTCGCATGTCACGCATCCCTCACCGCCCGGCGTCCCCTGCCCCCGCGGCGGCCAAGGGTAGATCCACGTATGTCGGTTGTCCCAGCCCCCGCGCAGCTTTTCGCGACCCGCCGCGCCCCGCCCGAGTGCCCCAGGCTTGCAGCCTGCCGGGCTGACGCCCCCGCCACGCCCAGCCCCTCCCCCACCACCGCTACCATTGCCCGCCGCGGCCGAACCACCGCGACGCCTCCGCACGTAAGAACCTATGCCAGTGAGACTTATCCTCCCCAATCCCCGCGGCTTCTGCGCCGGCGTCGCCATGGCCATCGACGTCGTCGACCAGGCCATCGAGCTGTTCGCAGGCGAGCGAATTTTCGTCTATCACGAAATCGTCCACAACACACACGTCGTCGAACGATTTCGCAAGCGCGGCGTGACTTTCATCGATGATGTCGCCGATGCCCCCGAAGGCGCCATCGTCATCTTCAGCGCACACGGCGTCAGCCCCGCCGTGCGCGCGCGCGCAGCCGCCCGCAACCTCCGCGCCATCGATGCCACCTGCCCCCTCGTCACCAAGGTCCACAACGAGGCCATCCGCTACGCCCGCAAGGGCTACCAGATCCTCCTCGTCGGCCACCGCAACCACCAGGAAATCGAGGGCACCCGCGGCGAGGCCCCGGATGCCACCCAGGTCGTCGAAAGCCCCGACGACATCCCCCACCTCACCATCCACGACCCCGCCAAGCTCATCTACCTCACGCAGACGACCCTCAGCACCGACGACGCCGCCATCATCATCGATGCCCTCAAGCAGGCCTTCCCGCAGATCCAGTCCCCACCCAGCGAAGACATCTGCTACGCAACAACCAACCGCCAGCACGCCGTCCGCCAGCTCGCCCCCGAGTGCGACCTCACCCTCGTCGTCGGCAGCACAACAAGCTCCAACAGCAAACGCCTCACCGAAATCTCCGAAAACGTCGGCACGCCAGCGAAGCTCATCGACGACGCCTCCCAACTCCAGGACGAATGGTTCACCTCGCTCCGAAGCCGCAAAGGCAACGGACTATCCACTGATGACACAGATGGGGCACAGATGGAGGAAGGCGGCAACGCTCCCCTCCCTCCTACTCATCATTCATCGTTCATCATTCATCATTCCTCCCCCCCCACCATCCTCCTCACCGCCGGCGCCTCCGCCCCCGAAGACCTCGTCGCCGAAGTCTGCCGAACCCTCGTGCAGCGCTACAACGCCACCATCGAACAGCGCGACGTCTTCGACGAGGATGTCTACTTCGCCCCCCCCGCCGGCCTCCGCCGCCAGATGCAGGCCCAGGGCGTCGACCCCACCACCCGCCGCATCCACGTCCACAAACCCCAAATCACCCCCGCCCTCTACGGCGCCGTCCCCCTGACGGTCTCGGCGAAACCCGGCTGAACGCCGAGCACCAGAGGTCAACGTCAGCCCAGGGAACCCAGCCGCGCCAGCGGCGGGCACGCCGGCGCCCGATGGGGCATAACGTTTCCGCGCCATGACGAGCGCGATGGTCATTCCCTGCTGCATCCGAACCAAGTGGGACTTGCAGTGCCTCCTTCGGCTCTTTGACAGCATTCGCAATCAGTCGCTGCCGTTTTCCAGCGTCTACGTGGTGGATGATGCGAGCCCGCTCGAACACTCCCTGGCAGGCCATGATGTGGAACACGTGGTCCTTCAGGCGAATAGCGGACCCGCGCGGGCCAGGAATGTCGCCGTGACCAAAGCGTTGGCCGCAGGTCATGAGCAGGTGTTCTTCACCGATCATGACTGCATCCTCGATCAGGACTGGCATGCCCACATGTCCCGTTTTCTTTCGGACTCTGAATTCGCCGCTGTAGGAGGCATGACCTATGCGTGGGGGTCCACGCTCTTGGACAGATATCACGAGATCAACGGTACCTTGGCCGGCAAGTGGCTGTTGCCGGATCGGAGGGAACTTTGGTACATGCCATCCCTCAACTTTGGCATGAAGGCCTTCGCCGCAAGGGAGTTCCCATTCGACGAACGCTTTCCGCACGCGGCCGGAGAGGATGTAGACCTGTGCCTGCGATTGCGGAGCAAGTATCGCATCGGGTTTTGCCCCGCCGCTCGGCTGTGGCACGACTATGGGTACTCGAGCACGATTACGGGATTCTGGCGATTCTTGAAGCTGTTCATGAAATACAAGAGTTCCAGTGCCACCGTTTACGAGGGGCACACCGTCCTGATGTGGGACGCATCCGAATCCATCTTTGAGGGCAACATGCATGAGCCTGATCTACGACCTGAAGAAGGGACGTCCGGGCATTGCGAGAGCAATTCAGGATTACGTCGGCGAGATCACGCACTTTGCCGGGAGAGTCGAGAACCCCGCCCTTTGGATGCCGATGGTGACACTGAAGTCCCTCGAGTGGTGCATCTACCGGTGGTACAAGACACCTCTTCGGCGCTTCTACGGTGTCAAGAGCAACGAGCTGATCTA
>CAYMJK010000186.1:0-3019 GCA_964390535.1 uncultured Phycisphaeraceae bacterium
GAAGCTCGATCCGATGCAGAATCTGGGCGCCTTCGAGCCGATCCCGCTGCTGGCGATGCATTCGGAGGCGGATGCCCTCGTGCCGTGGGCGACGCAGCGGGCGTTCCTCGAGGCGCTCGGGGATCGGTATCGCGCCGAGGGCGCCGATCCGGCGCTGATCGAGATCCAGACATGGCCCGAGACGGGGGCGCCGCGGGAGCATCTGGGCTTCGGCCGGTTCAGCAATGAGGCGAAGAACATCCAGACGGAGTTTTTGCGCCGGCAGCTCGGGGCGTGAGGCGTGGCATGGGCGTCCCCATGCCGGGGGCGGACGGTCAGCCGGCGCCTGATGTGTCCGGATCGCTGGCGCCAGCGGCGACTGGCGCGGGTGGAACTCTCCGGGGGGTGTGCGCCTGGCCGGCCTCGGCACGGGCTGGAAGCCCGTGGCACGGTGCTACGCTCCGCGGCGCATGCTTGCGAGGCTCAACCCATTCCGTGGCCTGCCCAACCGGCGCGAGGTCTGGGCGTGGGGGATGTACGACCTCGCGAACCAGTCGTTCACGCTGCTGATCATCACGCTGCTCTTCTCGCGCTACGTCGAGGTCGTCGTCGTGCCGCCGGGGCCGGACGGGGACACCGGCGGCGGCAAGTTCGCGTGGGCGGCGATGCACGGGGGGAGCCTGCTGCTGGTGGTCGCGCTCTCGCCGGTGATCGGCGCCATCGGCGACCTCCGCGGGTGGCGGAAGCGGATCCTGATCGCAACAGGGGTGCTGTGCGCCTGTCTGACTTGCGGCCTCGGGCTGGTGGGGTCGGGCTCGGTTGCGCTGGCGGCAGCGCTGTATGTCCCGGCAAACCTGGGGTTTCAGATCGGGGAGAACTTTCTCGCATCGTTCCTGCCGGATGTCTCGACATCGCGCACCATCGGGCGGATCAGCGCCATCGGCTGGACCATGGGCTATGTCGGGGCGCTCATCCTGCTGATCGCGGCGATGATCGGCATGGTCGGGTTCGGGCGGCAGGACACCGGCTCGTGGCGGCCGTTCTTCATCTTCGCTGGCATCTGGTTCCTCGTGTTCATGATCCCCGCGGCCCTTGTGCTGCCGCGGGATGAGCCGGTGGCGATGCGCCGGGCGGGGCTGCTGCGCCAGAGCTTCGGTCGGCTCGCGGAGACGGCGCGGCAGGCGGGGCGGTACCGGCAGCTCGCGATGTTCCTGCTGGCGTTCTTCATCTACGGGTTCGGGGTGCAGGTGGTGATCGGGTTCGCGTCGATCATCGCGGCGAGCTACGGGTTCAAGGATGTTCAGCTCGTGGGCTTCGTGGCGCAGGTGACGGTGACGGCCGGGATCGCCGCGGCGCTGACGATCTCGTTTCAGGACCGGATCGGGGCCAAGGCGACGGTGATGATCTACCTCGGCGTGTGGCTGGTGAGCTGCGCGGGGTTGATCGCGATCAAGCTCATCTGGCCGCAGGAGGGGCCGCAGTGGCCGCTGTGGGTGGTGGGCAACGGGCTGGGCTTCGGACTGGGGGGGATCGGCACGGCGAGCCGGTCGATGGTGGGGCGGTTCACGCCGCGGCACAAGCGGGCGGAGTTCTTCGGGCTGTGGGGGTTCGTGTACAAGCTCGCGGGTGGGCTGGGCGTGTTGAGCTTCGGGGCGGTGGCGGGGCTGTTCGGAGAAGTGGCGTCGCTGGTGCTGCTGTGGTCGTTCTTCCTGATCGGGCTGCTGCTGATCCTGCCGGTGAACGAGGTGGCGGGCGTGTGCGCTGCGCGGCGGGTGGAGCGAGAGTGGGAGAAGGGGCGGCTGGCGCCGGAGGTTCCGACGAAGCTGGAGGGGGGGAGTATGGTGTAAAGCGAAAAGCGAAACTTCGCTTTACACCGTCGCGATGACCTTCAGTTCGACGGCGATCGGCGTCGGCAGGGCGCCGACTTCCACTGTGGTCCGCGTTGGCTGGACATCCTTGAAATACTCCGCGTAGATCGCGTTGAACGTCGCGAAGTCGTCCTTCATGTTCGTGAGGAAGACGGTGACGTCGACGAGGCGGTCCCAGGACGATCCGGCATCCTCGAGCACCGCGCGGACGTTCTCGAAGCAGCTCCGGCACTGGGCGGCGATGTCGTAGGCAACCACGTTGCCATCGGCATCCAGCGTCACGCCGGGAATCTCCTTCGAGCCACGCTTGCGCGGGCCGATGCCGGAGAGGAAGAGGAGGCTGCCGACGCGGCGGGCGTGTGGATAGAGACCTACTGGCTCGGGGGCTCTGGAGCTGTGCCTGGCTTCGCTGGTCATAGACGAGGAAATCTTACCCCGAGGCGCATAGCGCAGGGAGGCGAGGATTCGCGAGCGTTCAGGCCCTTGACGGACGGGGGATATCGCGCGCAGCCTCGTGGCCGTGGCCACACTCGGGGCAACCGGGGGACGGCTGCCCGAGGAGCGAGTAGCCGCACGTCGGGCAGCATCCGTGTGCGCGGCGAATGGCGCGCCGGGCAAGGCCGGGGGTGTGGAGGAGCATGGCCCAGAGCAGGGCGTACACGATGGTATTGATTGCGAGGCCGGGCAGTGGCCGAATCGGGAGCGTGAGCGTGCCCGGGACCGGCGGTTGCGCGCTCGCATCGGCCCAAGGCCACGGAATCTCGATAGCGCCTTGCTTCGATACCTTGTCGTCGACGCGCGCCGGGAGACCGGTGGTAGCGTTCTTCCCAACCCAGAAAAAATCGACACGGGAGTGCAGACCCAACGCCTGCAGGGGCCACCCGGCGCTGGAGCGCGAGAGCAACGTATCGCCTTCCGAGATGGCTTCAACGGGTGACGGCGGACCGCGCGCTGCGACGTCATCGAGTCGGTAGATCTCCGGTCGGTCCGGCAGCGGCCCGGCGCCAAGATCGCGGATGAGTTGAGTTCCGATGCTCCACACTTCCTCGTCATACGCGGCGCCCCCGATCTGCCGGATGTGTTCAGCTGCCGCTCGATTCGAGCGCTGCTTGAAACCCCCGCGAGAGGTGTCCGTCAACTGCCACGTTCTGCTGTAGTATCCAGCGCGGCGA
>CAYMJK010000187.1:0-3283 GCA_964390535.1 uncultured Phycisphaeraceae bacterium
CATGATGACGATCATGATGAACACGCCCCTGACGAACATGCAGGCGAAGCGCCCACGGGACAGGACGGCGCCGACGGTCACGCCGGCCACGAGCACGCCGACGAAGACGAACACGATCATGAAGGCGAAGACGAACACCACGATGAGGACATCATCCGCGCGGATGACGCCACCCTCGCCGAGTTCGGCGTCACGCTCGCCGAGGCCGGCCCTGGCGCCATCCGCAGCGGCGTCGCGCTCACCGGCGAGGTCGTCCTCGCCCCCGATGGCGTCGCCCATGTCACCGCCCGCGCCGGCGGCATCGTCTCCAGCGTGTCGGGCGCCGTCGGCGACCGGGTCGAGGCGGGCCAGCTTCTGGCGACGCTGGAAAGCCCAGAACTCGCCGAGGCCAAGGCGGAGTTGCTCGCTCGCGCTGGCGAAGCCCAGCTCGCGCGGACCGACCTGGAGCGGTCCGAGGCGATTCACACCAACACCCGCACGCTGCTCGACCTGATCGCCGGCGCCCCAACGCTGGATGAACTCCGCGCCGGCCTCGAGGGCCTCGACATCGGCGCTGATCGCAGCGACCTGATCACCGCCTACGCCCGCTCGCGCGCTGCCGAGGCCGCCTGGCTGCGCGAGAAGACACTCCGCGAGCGCGAGATCTCCAGCGAAGCCGAGTACATCGAGGCCGAGAGCGCGTTCAAGACGTCATGGGCAGGCTTCCAGGCCGCCCGCGACGATCTCGCCTTCCGCAACCGGCGCGAGCTGGAGGCCGCCCGCCGCGCAGCGATCGCCGCCGACATCGCCCGCGCTGCCGCCGAGCAGCGCCTCCACGGCCTCGGTCTCGACGAGGACCAGGTCGACCAGGTCAGGCGCGAGGATGATCTGGAGCTCGCCCGCCACACCGTCGCCGCCCCCATCGCCGGCCTCATCATCGAGCGCCACGCGGTCCGCGGCGAGCGCATCGAGGCTGGCGATGAGCTCTTCATCGTCGCCGACCTCTCCACCGTCTGGGTCGAGCTCTCGGTCTATCAGAAGGATCTGGCCGCCTTGCGCGCTGGCATGCCCGTGCGCATCACCGCGGCGCACGACGGCGCCGAGGCCGACGCCACCATCGACTACATCAGCCCCATCCTCGACCCCCACACCCGCGCTGCCGCCGCCCGCGTCGTTCTGCCCAATCCCGAGGGGCGATGGCGCCCCGGCGCGTTCGTCAGCGGGCTCGTGACGGCCGGCGCCGGCGAGGCCGCGGTCGTTGTTCCCGCCGAGGCCCTGCAGCGGATCGAGGGCCAGCAGGTGATCTTCGTCCAGACCGCCGAGGGGATCGAGCCGCGGGCCGTGCGGACCGGCCGCTCCGCGGCGGGCGTGGTCGAGATCCTCGAGGGCCTCGCCCCCGGCGAGGTCTTCGCCGCCACCGGCGCCCTCGCGCTGAAGGCTGAACTCGACAAGGCGGCGCTCGAGCACGCCGGCCACGCCCACTGAGGAGCGACCATGATCGAGCGCATCATCGACATCAGCGTCCGCAACCGCCTCCTCACGCTCACGCTCGCCGTCCTCGTGATGGCGGCCGGCTGGTGGAGCTATCGCCGGCTGCCCGTGGACGCCTTTCCCGACGTCTCGCCGAATCTCGTGCAGGTGTTCACCGTCACCGAGGGCCTCGCCCCGGAGGAGGTCGAGACGTTCGTCACCTTCCCCGTCGAGGCCGCGATGAGCGGGCTCCCCGGCCTCGAGAAGATCCGTTCGATCTCCAACTTCGGCCTGTCCGTCGTCAACATCTACTTCGAAGATGGCGCGGACATCTACTTCTGCCGCCAGCTCGTCGGTGAGCGGTTGCAGGAGGCGCGCGAGCAGATCCCCGATGGCTTCGGCGAGCCCGAGATGGGGCCGATCGCCACCGGCATGGGCCTCATCCTCTTCTATTATCTCGAGGACACCACCGGTCAGCGCTCCCCCGAAGAGCTGCGCACGATCCAGGACTGGATCATCAAGCCCAACCTGCAGACGGTCTCCGGCGTCACCGAAGTCCTCGGAATCGGCGGCCACGAGAAGCAGTACCAGGTCATCGTCCGGCCTGACGCCCTCGTCAATTACGACCTCACCCTCACCGAAGTCATCGAGCGGATCGAGGAGAACAATCTCAACGTCGGCGCCCAGTTCATCGAGCGGGCCGGCGAGGAACTGGTCGTTCGCGGCGTCGGCCTCGCCCGCTCCATCGAGGATCTTGAGTCCATCGTCATCAAGGCCGAGGAGGGCGTGCCCGTCTACCTGCGCGACCTCGCCGACATCCGCGTCGGCGGCGCCGTCCGGCGCGGCCTGCAGACCCGCGGCGGAACCGGCGAGGTCGTCGCCGGCATGGTGATCAAACTGCTCGGTACCAACTCGTCAACGGTCATCGACGCCGTCGAGCGGCGCCTCGTCGAGATCAACCGCGCCCTCCCCGATGCCGTCCACATCACGCCTTACTACCAGCAGAAGGATCTGGTGCAGGCCTCGGTGGCGACCGTCACCACGGCCCTCGTGCAGGGCGTCGCGCTCGTCGCCATCGTCCTGCTGGCCTTCATGGGCGGCCTGCGGCCCAGCCTCATCGTCGCCATCGCGCTGCCCTTCTCAGTCCTTGCGGCGACGCTGGGCATGGGCGCCCTCGGTCTCTCGGCCAACCTCATGTCCCTCGGCGGGCTGGCCATAGCCATCGGCATGCTCGTGGATGGCGCCATCGTCATGGTCGAGAACACCGACCGCGCCCTCCGCGAGGCGCCGCCGGAGGCGCCGAAGATCGAAACCGTCGCCCGCGCCTGCGCCGAGGTCGGCCGCCCCGTCGCCTTCGCCATTGCCATCATCATCATCGTCTTCCTCCCGCTCATGACGCTCGGCGGCGTCGAGGGGAAGACTTTCCGGCCGCTGGCGATCTCCGTCTCGCTCGCGATGGCCGGCTCGCTGATCTTCGCCCTGGCCGTCGCCCCGGCGCTCGCGACGCTGCTGATGCGGCGCCCCCGGGCTACCCGGCGCCCCCGACACCCCCCGCGCGCGCGCAATCCGGGCGCAGCCCCCGCCGAGCCGCTCGTCGTGCGCGCGCTCCAGCGACCCTACCGCCCGATGATCACCTGGCTCGTCGGCGCCCCCTGGGTCGCCGTCGGCCTCGCCGCGCTCATGCTTCTCGTCGGCGCCCTCGTCTTCCCGCGCCTCGGCTCCGAGTTCACCCCCCGCCTCAACGAGGGAACCATCGTCGTCCGCCTCACCATGGCCCCCTCCATCTCGCTGGAGGAGGCGAAAGAGACCACCCTCCGCGTCGAGCGCCGCCTGC
>CAYMJK010000188.1:0-4481 GCA_964390535.1 uncultured Phycisphaeraceae bacterium
CGTGGCGCCGATGCGGAGGGTCTGGGCGCCGGAGCCGGAGGAGCGATTGACGCCGGCACGGTCGAGGGCGTCGGCGAGTTGGCGCGAATCACGGTCGCCGGCGCCGCGGAGGATCATCTCGCTGAGGACGGTGGCGAGGCCGGCGCGACCTTCGGGATCGGTGGCGGCGCCGAGGGGGAGCAGGCAGTTGAAGGAGGCGGAGCGCGCCCCCGGCATTGTCTCGATGGCGATGGGGGCGCCGCAGTCCAGCGTCCGAGAAATGGTCTGAGTCATGGAGGACTGTATCGGCCTCGCGCGGCGAGCCGTCGCGACCGGTGTGATCAGCCCAGAGTGCCCGGATTGCGCGCCCCGATCCTGCGTCCTGCGGCATGATGGGCGGATCGGTCCGAAAGTGAAGGAGGCGCGCTGGGCGCGAGATGGGAGGAGGCCATGCGGCGGGTTGTTGATGTCCTGGCGGTTGTGACGCTCGTGGGCATGGCTGTGGCCATCTTCTATGCCCAGAAGGATCGGTACGCCCAGAGTGAGGCGGTCGAACAGGCGACCCAGGCCGTCCGGATGTTCGATCTGAAGATCAAGTACCACGCGGCGACGGAGGGGGCCGAGCTGACAGCTCGCGGATGGCCGGTAACGATCGACCCCGACTGGTTCGAGGGATCGGTGCCGCGCAATGCGCTGGTGAGCGGGAACCGCCCGTGGCTGGAGATCGCGCCCCCCGAGCACGCGGAGATGGAGCACCCGCGGCTGCGGATGACGGTGAATCCGTCGCTGGCGAGCTTCTGGTACAACCCCTATAACGGGGCTCTGCGCGCCCGGGTGCCGGTGACGACCAGCGACCAGGAAGCGCTGGAGATGTATAACCGGGTCAACCGGACGAACCTCACGAGCATCTTCGACCTGACGCCGCGACCGGCGGACGATGAGGTCGAGGGGGCGCCGACGGACGAGGCGTCTGAGGGCCCGGAGCTGTCCTCGCCGGACACTGCGAGCGTTCCGGACGGCGGGTGAGATCGTCCGTACTTGCGGGAACCTGCGGCGAACCTGCGGCGATCTAGGGCCGTTCTTTCGCGAAACCAAGCGCATCTTCCATTGTGTACCAGCCCGGTGCCTGGCGGGCGAGCCACGCGCCGGCATTGAGCGCGCCGATGGCGAAAAGGTCGCGCGAGTGGGCTCGATGGATGATCTCGACGCTCTCTGCGGGGCCTTCGAAGCGGATGATGTGCTCGCCGATCACCTGACCGACGCGCACGGCGACGATGTGGTCGTCCGGGAGGTTGAATCCGGCGTGCCGCAGGGCGGCCGCGAGCCGCAGCGCGGTGCCCGATGGGGCGTCCTTCTTCCCGATGTGGTGGGTTTCGAGGATGGCGGCGTCAAAATCTTTTGCGAGTGCGGCGGCCTGTGCGGCGAGCCTGGCGAGGACGGTGACGCCCGTCGAGGTGTTGGGTGCGGCGAGGACGGGGCGGTCGGCGGAAAATTTTCTCAGCGCATCGATTGTCGGTTGCGCGAGGCCTGTGGAGCCGGTGAGCAGCGCTGCGCCGGCGCTGCGGGCGATGTCGATGGCGGCGCGTGTTCCGGCGTCGCTGGAGAAGTCGATGACGAGGTGTGCGCTCCCGGCGAAATCCGCGTGAATCCGGGGTTTTTCGGCGGTTGCGCCGCGTTCGTCAGCGGCGCCCGCGGGGGCGTGTGCGCCCGCGCGCAGACCGGCGCTGGAGGCGGTTGCGACGAGGCGAAAGGGCGCTGTCGACTGGGCCAGATCGACGATGCGCCGACCCATGCGACCGGTGGCGCCATGCACGATCAGGTCGATCGAATGCGACCTTTTGGTGTCCGGTTGCGTATGCTGACTTGACACGAGCGCCCCTTTCTGCGACATTGTCACTGGTGGTCATGGTGGTTGTTTGCTCAAGAGGCCCAACAGTCTGATCCGATACAACCGAACGTTAGCGGGCGGCGCTTCTCGTCGGAGCAATGATCGCCGCCCAGAGCGCTAGTTGGTTGCTCTGACACCTGTACAGGAGTTTGACATGGCAAAGAAGGCCAGGAAGAAGGCTCGCAAGAAGGGCGGTCGCAAGAAGGCCTCCCGCAAGAAGGCGACTCGCAAGAAGGCGACCGCCAAGAAGGCGACCCGCAAGAAGCGTCGCAAGAAGGCCACTCGCAAGAAGAGCACGGCCAAGAAGGCCACTCGCAAGAAGGCCACCCGCCGTCGCTGAAGCGGCCCTGAGCCCCAGAATCATGATGAGCGGCGCCCACCCGGGCGCCGCTTGTCGTTTGCCCTCGCCCCTGTCACAATGCGTCCATGGACCCCGAGCTCGCCCTGATCGCCGCCGCCACCAGAATCCTCCGCAGGTGGCATGAGGGCCGCCTCATGACTTCCAGCGTCGGCGGGCCGGCCCGCTTCGTCATAGATGACCACACCGGGCGCCTGATCCTCTTCGCCGAGTCAGAGGCCCTGGAGGCCGAGTCTCCGGCGCTGCTCATCCCCGAGGAGAGCGACCCGGAGGTCGAGCTGCTGCTGGACACGGGCGGGGACGTGGCCCCGCCGACCGAGGCGCAGCGGGACCGGTGGCGGGCCTATCACGGCGCGGAGCGCCACGGGGAGTGGGGGACAGCCTCGGCGGAATCGGTGCGGCTGCGCGCCAGCCCGGGGCCGGCCGTCTTCGATGGTCCGGAGCTGCTGGCGCCCAACCCGCTGCGCGCCGATGTGGCCAGGCTCATCCGCGAGGCAAACCGGCGCCCGTCGCTGCTGGCGATGGCGGTGCGCGGGCGTCTGGGGGAAGTGAGCACCGAGCCCGTGGCCGTCGGCGTCGATCCGTGGGGGCTTGATGTGCGGGCCCGCTTCGGCGTGGTGCGGCTCGAGTTCCCTGAGGAAGCGCCGGACGCCACCGCGGCGGCGGCGGCGATCGGAGCGCTGCTGGAGGTGTGCGAGTGACGAGGGGGCTGATCGACGCCCACGCCCATCTGGCGCTGCACGGGCGCGCGATGACGATGCTGGCGCTGGCGGACTGCGGATCGCGCGAGGAGTGCCTTCAGCGGATCGCCGCGCGGGCGGCACAGACCCCGCCGGGCGCTTGGATCCTCGCGACCGGCATGCGGGCCCAGGCGTGGCCGGGGACGCGGCCGCCGACGGCTGGCGAACTCGACGAGGCTGCGCCGGGGCGGGCGGTTGCGATCTGGTCGTTCGACCATCACGCGATCGCGGCGAGCAGCGCAGCGCTGCGGGCGGCGGAGATCTCCGGGGCGACGCTCGATCCTCCGGGGGGCCTGATCGAGCGCGATGACCGCGGGCCGACGGGGCTGCTGCTTGAGAGCGCAGCCCACATCCTGTGGCGGGCTGTCCCGGCGCCGACGGCCGGCGAGCAGCGCGAGCAGGTGCGGCTGGCGGCGGCCGACTTTGCCCGGCGGGGTATCGTCGAGGTCCACGACATGCACGCCCCGCTGTGGCTGGGGCCGGTGCTGGCGGAGCTTGCCGAGGCGGGCGAACTTCCCATTTCGGTGGCGCTGTACGTGCCGCTGGCGGAGATCGAGACCGCTGCGCGCGAGGCGCCCGGATGGGAGCGCGAGGGTGTGCAGCTCGCGGGGGCGAAGATCTTCGTCGATGGCACGCTGAACAGCCGGACCGCGTGGATGCTGAGCGACTACGCCGATCCGCTGCCGGGCTTGTCCCGCGGCAAGGCGATGATGACGCCCGGCGAGATCGAGGCGGCGGTGCGCCGGGTGGAGGGGCTGGGGCTGTCGCTTGCAGCGCACGCGATCGGGGATGCCGCGGTGCGGGCGACGCTGGACGCGATCGAGGCGGTGGGGGTACCCCCACCGTCCCGGGGGGCCGTGGCAGGAGAACCGTCCGTGGTCCGTGAGGCTCTGTCCGGAACAGGTGCCGGGGGCGTACCCCGGCGCCACCGCATCGAGCACGCCGAGATCATCGACCGGGCCGACATCCCGCGCTTCGCCGCCCTCGGCGCCATCTGCAGCCCGCAGCCGTGCCATCTGCTGGCGGATATCGAGGCTCTGCGCCGCCTGCTGCCGCACAGGCTGGACCGGGTGCTGCCGCTGCGGGAACTGATCGACAGCGGGCTGAGGCCGGGGGTGGACCTGGTGTTCGGGTCGGATGCCCCGATCGTCGAGCCGGCGCCGCAGGACAACGTGATCGCGGCGACGCTGCGCCGGCGCGAGGGGATGCCCGTCGCGGAAGCAATCGCCCCGGAGCAGGCGATCCGCGAGGCGGAGGCGTGGGCAGGGATGGGGGGCTGAAGCGCACAGCTCGTATACGCCCCTATGGGACCTATAGGACCTATGGGGGCGCTGCCGCGTACCATTCCAGCGGAAGCAGATCGGAGGATTTCCCCATGCGCGCCGACATCAACTACAGCCGCATCATCGACTCTGACGAAGCCCGCATCGCCCAGGCCGCCGCGGATGCGGCGCCGGGCCAGGCGTCGGCCGAGATCGACCCGAGCCGTTTCTACATCACCCAGCACTACGACCGG
>CAYMJK010000189.1:0-9979 GCA_964390535.1 uncultured Phycisphaeraceae bacterium
CATCCGCGCGGCGCACATCATCGAGATCGTCTAGCGGCGGCGCCGGATCGGCGAGGGCATCGAGCGCGCCGAGGGCGAGTTCGGCGATGCGGCCGAAGCCGATGCGCCCGGCGAGACACGCCTCGACCGCGGCCTCGTTGGCGGCGTTGAAGATCGCCCCCGCGCCCCCGCCGCGCACCATCACGCGCTGCGCCCCCAGCGGCGCCGGAAACCGGTCATGGTCGGGCTCGCTGAAGTCGATCCTACCCGCCGCGGCAAGGTCGAGGCGCGGCGCGGGGCCGGCGCTGCGATCCGGAAACGTCAGGGCGTACTGGATCGGCGCCCGCATGTCCGCCGCCCCAAGCTGCGCGACCACCGACCCGTCCACGTACTCCACCAGCGAGTGCACGATCGACTGCGGATGGATCAGCACGCCCAGCCGCTCGGGCCCCAGGCCGAAGAGCCAGTGGGCCTCGATCAGCTCCAGCGCCTTGTTCATGAGCGAGGCGCTGTCGATCGTCACCTTCTGGCCCATGGTCCACGTCGGGTGATTGAGGGCCTCCTCCGGCGTCGCGCGCGCAATGCGCTCCGCCGGCCAGTCGCGCAGCGGGCCGCCCGAGGCGGTTAGCGTCACGCGTCGGATGGTCGCGGGCGCGCGCATCGGCGGGACCGGGGCGGCGCCTTCGGGCGCGAGCCCCGTCAGGCACTGCCAGATCGCCGAGTGCTCGCTGTCCACCGGGAGCAGGCGCGAGCCTGACTTCGCCGCAGCGCTGGTGACGAGCGCGCCGGCGGCGACCAGCGTCTCCTTGTTCGCCAGCGCGATGTCGCGCCCGAGTTCGACTGCCGCGAGCGTCGCCGGCAGGCCGGCGGCGCCGACGATGGCGCCCATGACGATGTCGCACTCGACCTCGCGGACCAGCCGCTCGGCGCTGTCCGGCCCGGCGCGCAGGGCGAACTCCGCCGGCGCGCGGGCGTCGGCGTCCGCCAGTGCGATGTCGCGGACCGCGCACGCGCGCGCAGCGGCGACCAGGGCGTCCGAATCACTTCCTGCCGCAAGGCCCACGATTTCGATCGGCGTCGGGTGTCCGGCTGCGCGCGCGCCCTCGGCAAGGGCGCGCACGACCTCGATCGTCTGGGCGCCGATGGAGCCGGTGGCGCCGAGGATGATGAGGCGCCGTGCGCTGGCGGCCATGGATCAGCTCTCTTCGGCGGCGGCGATGCGGGCCCGCTCGCTGGCGGAGAGCTTGCGCCGGGCGGTGTAGAGCAGACGAGGCGCTGTCGGTTTCTGAGGCTTCGACGGCGTCGCGGCAGGCGGAGTGCTGGGGGGCGCCGGTGGCGTGGCGCCGGCCTTGGGTTCCCCGGCCCCGGCGCGTGATCGGCCGCCGCGGCTGCGCTTCTTGCGACCACCGGCCGGCGCCGGCGCCTCGGCCTCATCTCGCTGCGCCGGCCGAGGCTCGGGGGCGTCGTGGGGGTCGCGGGCGTCGCCGGTATCACCCGAGTCGCCGCCAGCTTCGGCCTGCTGGGCCTGTGTGCTGCTCTTGCGCCGGCGCCGGCGCTTCTTCTTGCGCGGGGCGCCATCGTCGGCGCCGGGCGCCTGATCGCCGGTATCGGGGCGGCCGGCGGGCGCGGCGTCCTCCTCGTCCTCGTGGGCGCCGGCTTCCGGCTCGGCCGCGGCCGACTCGTGGCTCTGGCCATTGTCGCGGGCGCCATCGGCTGACTCGGCGCCGGCGCTCTTGCGCTTCCGGCGCCGCCGACGACGCTTCTTCTTCGGGGCGCCCTCGCCGGAGTCGTCGGAACCCTCCCCACCTGCTTCAGGCGACCGGCCGTCGCGATCGCGACGATCCTGGTCGTCGTCGTGATCGTCCTGATCATCGCGGGCCTGGGCTCGTGGCTCGCCCCGGGCTCGATCTTCGCCGCCATCGGCATCATGCTCGCCGTCATCGTCGCTGCGCTCGACGGCCTGCCCGTCCTCGCCGGTCTCGCTCTTGCGCTTGCGCCGACGCCGACGCTTGCGCTTCTTGCGGCCGGCGCCGGCCTCGCCGTTCTCGCCGGGCTGATCCTCCTCGTCGCCGTACTCGGCGGCGAGTTCGATGGGATGCAGTTCGCCGGCGGGCTCGCGCTCGGCCTCGGGCTCCTGAGTCCGGCGATCCTCCTCGGTCGGATCGACGGCCCAGTCGCTCTCGCCGCCGGGGCTGACCTCTTCGAGCTCGCTGCGCGGCGCCTTGGCGCCGGGGAGCTTCTCGAGGTCGACATCGGCGCCGGCCGCGTCATACGCGTAGAACGCGACCCGGTCGATCGGCACCGTTTCGCTGACGCGGACATCGATCTGGCTGCCGCTGGTGCGCTCGATGCGCCCCAGCGTGGTGCGCCGGGCCGAGAGCAGGCTCCCCGCGACGCGCGGGCTCACCACCATCTCGACGCGGGCCACCCGCTCGTGCCCGCTGATCGCCGCGAGGCTGCGCAGGGCGTCGGCGGCGACCGAATCCGGCCGCTGCACCAGCCCTCGGCTGTGGCACGTCGGGCACTCGGTGAAGTGGACCGACTCGTGGCTGCCGCGCATCCGCTGACGCGTCATCTCGAGAATGCCGAACTCGCTGATCGGCAGGATCGTGCTCTTGGCGCGGTCGCGGCGCAGCCGCTCCTTGAAGCGGGTCTCGATCTCGCGCCGGCGGCGCCGGTCGCGCATGTCGATCAGGTCGTTGATGACGAGGCCGCCGAGATCGCGCAGGCGGATCTGCCGGCAGATCTCGTCCACCGCCTCGACGTTGGTCTGATAGGCGTTGGTCTCGGCGTCGCGGGCCCGGCGGCTGCGCCCGCTGTTGACATCGATGGCCACCAGCGCCTCGGTCTCGTCGATCACCAGCCGGCCGCCGGAGGGCAGCGGCACCTCGCGCGAGTGGATGTTGACGATCTGCTGCTCGACGCCGAAGGCGTGAAACAGCGGCGCGCTGCCGGTGTAGCGCAGGAGCGTCGGCCGCGAGCGCGGCGTGAGGATCTTCAGAAACCGGGCCGTCCGCTCCAGGGCCCCCTCGTCGTCGATGACGATCTCGGAGATGTCGCCGGTGAGCTGGTCGCGCAGGGAGCGGACGAGCAGGTCGCTCTCGGAGTAGAGCAGGCGCGGCGCCTTCCCCTGGGCGCGCCGCTGCTCCATGTCCTTCCAGAGGCGGTTGAGGTACGCAAGGTCGCGCTTCAGCTCGAGCTTGGTGCGCTCGAACCCGGCGGTGCGCAGGATGAAGCCGAACCCCTCGGGCAGGTCGAGCTGATCGAGGATCTCGCGCATCTGGCGGCGCTGCTCGTCGTCCTCGACCTTGCGGCTGACGCCGACCTTGTCCATCTGCGGCATCATCACGAGGAAGCGGCCAGGGATGGACAGATACCCGGTGAGGGTGGGCCCCTTGGTGCCCACGCCCTCCTTGAGCACCTGCACCATGAGCTTCTGCCCGCGCTTCAGGCACTCCTGAATGGGCGGGCGCTCGCGCCGCGGCGTCTTCTTGCCGACGGCGTCGCCGGCGTCGCCTGCGGCGCCGGGGAAGAAGCTGGGGTGCAGGTCGGTGATGTGCAGGAAGCCGTGCTCTTCGAGGCCGAAGTCGATGAAGGCCGCCTGGATCGAGGCCTCGACGTTCTTGACGACGCCGTGATAGATGTTCCCGACGCGGCTGATCGCCTTGGGGCTCTCGCTGCTGTATTCCTCGAGCTTGCCGTCTTCAACGATCGCGATGCGGCATTCGTCGCCGGGCGCGTAGTTGATCAGCATCTGTGTTTTGGGCATGAACGGAAAACTCCTCGCCCGTCCCGAGCCCACGCGACACGGGGCAGCGCGCTGCGCTGCGGACCCTGGTCGGTGTGCTCGATCTGGCGCGGCAAATCATGGCGCGCGGGGCGGAGTCTGAGGCGCCCGGAGCCGGGTCCCCCCTGCCGGGCGCGCGAGGCGCGGGCGGGGGTTTCCTCGGCGCCTTGGCGCCGGCGTTTGGTCTCCAGGGCGGCGGCAGAGCCTACTCATCGAGGGCACGACCCTCGAACGCCTCGGGGATGATCTTTCTGGCCTGGTCGCGGACATACGCCGCCACCTCGCCATCGGAATCGAGGGCCACCGCCCGTCGGGCGATGCGCTCGCACTGTCTGATCGTGACGCTCCGGACAAGCCGCCTCAGATGAGGTATCGACGGCGGAGCCACCGAGAGTGTACGCAAACCCAGCCCGAGCAGCAAGATTGCGAACTCCAGGTCCCCAGCCGACTCCCCGCAGCAACTGACAGGGGTCTCCCGCCGCTGCCCCGCCCGCATCACCTCCCGGATCAGCCGCAGCACCGCCGGATGGGCCGGGTTGAACAGGTTCGCCACCCGCTCGTTGGTCCGGTCCACCGCGAGCGTGTACTGCGTCAGATCGTTGGTCCCGATGCTGAAGAAGTCGGCCTCGCGGGCGAAGGTGTCCGCCATGACCGCCGCGGCCGGCACCTCGACCATCATGCCCACCTCGATCTCCCGGTTGAAGGGGACCCCCTCCTCGAACAGATCCTCCATGACATCGCGCAGGATCGCCCGGGCCTGGCGCAGCTCCCCCGTGTTGGTCACCAGCGGGATCATGATCTTCACCGGCCCCAGGGCGCTGACCCGCAGGATGGCCCGCAGTTGCGTCTTGAAGTCTGCCAGGTGGTGCAGGCTGTAGCGGATGGAGCGCAGGCCGAGGAACGGGTTGCGCTCGGGGGCGCCGAGCTGCTTCTGCGTGTACTTGTCGGCGCCGAGATCGACCGTGCGGATGGTCAGCTCCCGTCCGTCGAGCAGCTCGACGCACTTGCGGTACGACTCGAAGTGCTCTTCCTCCGTCGGCTCGGCCTGACGCGTGAGGTAAAGGAACTCGGTCCGGTAGAGGCCGACGCCGTCTCCCCCGAGCTCCAGGATACTGGAGATCTCGTCGGGGAACTCGATGTTGCCGAGGATCGAAACGGGAACCCCGTCGGCGGTCTCGCTGGGCAGGTTCGCCAACTCGCGCAGCGAGACCTGAAACGCCCCGGCCTGCTCGATGAGTTGCCGGTAGCGGTCCAGATGCTCGCGGTCCGGATCCAGGACCACCAGCCCGCGGTCCCCGTCGATGATGACGCGCTGCCCCTCGGTCGCCCGGCGTGTGAGATCATGGCAGCCGACGACCGCCGGGATGCGCAGGGCCCGGGCCACGATCGCCGTGTGGCTGGTGCGCCCGCCGAGATCGGTGGCGAAGGCGGTGACCAGGTCGCGATCGAACTCGGCCGCCTGCGACGGGGTGAGGTCGCGGGCCAGGACGATCGCCTGGCGGTGCAGTTGGCGCAGCCGGCCGGCGTGCTCGCCGATGAGATGATCCAGCACGCGCGAGGCGAGGTCGCGCAGATCGTCGACCTTGGTGGTGATGGCGGTGTCGCCCATGGCGCCGAAGCGGGACGCCCAGCGCTCGAAGACGTGGTAGACGGCGTACTCGGCGCAGAGCCGCTCCTCGCTGACGAGCTGGCGCATCGGCGCCACCAGCGTCGGATCCTGCAGCACCCCGATGTGAAAGAGGAAGATCTTCGCCGCCTCGGCGCCCATCTCCTCCTGCGACCGCTGCTGCACCGCGCCCAGATCGGCGACCGACTCCGCCAGGGCCTCATCCAGCCGGGCAAGTTCGCACTCGACCTGCTCGGGCGGGATCGTCCGCGGCGCAATGCGCTGCGCGCGGTCGTCCTGAACAAACACCCGCCCGATGACGATGCCGGGCGAAACCGGGATGCCCTTGATGATCTGCATGGGGGGCCTCGGGCGGGCGAGGGCCCACCGGCGTCTAGCGGCATGATATGTCCCCGGCGCCGCGGCGCCCGGTATCCCGCCGGCATATTCTCGGACGGCCGAAATCCGGCCCGGAACCGCGTCCTAAGATTGCTCCGAGCTTGACAGGCGATCCCCTGCCTGCTCATATTGCTCCAACCACGGCTGGTGGCAGCGCGCCCCTTGGGGGTTTTCCGGGGGTTTTCGGACGCGGCTGGCGGTCGGGGTCGGCTCTGCATCGCATCATGACGACCTACACGGGCATCATCCAATGGCCGCAAGCGGCCGAGGCGCGCGTGCGCCGGCTGGACGCGGGACGGATCGTTCAGGCTGAGAACGACCCGCTCATCCCCGAAGCCATCCGGCAGCAGTATCCCCTGCGCCCCGGCCTCGAGGTCACCGTCCAGATCGGCCAGCGCAAACGCCGCCGTCGCGGCCGGGGGCCCGGCGTGCGCACGGTCGTCGAGAGCCTGGTGGCCATCGAGGGTGGCCCGCCGGATGAGTACGCGGATCGCCCCCCCTTCGAGGACCTCACCAGCATCGACCCGCAGCCGCGGATCACGCTGGAGTACCCCGGTTGCCCCGCGGCCTGCCGCCTGATCGACCTTTTCTGCCCCTTGGGCCGCGGGCAGCGGGCCCTGATCGTCTCCCCGCCCAAGGCGGGCAAGACGACCCTGCTCAAAGACATCGCCACCGCGACCCTGCGCAACCATCCCGACATCCACCTCATCGCCCTGCTCGTGGACGAGCGGCCCGAGGAGGTCACCGACTTCCGGCGCAGCCTCCTCCCGGCCCCGGGGTCCGACCCGGCCCACTGGGACAAGCCGTGGGACCCTTCGCGGGTGCAGCTCATCGCCTCCAGCAACGACCACGATGTCGCCCGGCACATCGAGGTGAGCCTGACGACGATGGAGCGCTGCCGCCGGATGGTCGAGGCAGGCAAGCACGTGATGGTCATCCTCGACTCGCTCACCCGCATCGGCCGGGCCTTCAACCGCTCGCAGAAGCACTCTTCCAGCGGGCGCACCCTCAGCGGCGGCATCGACAGCCGGGCCATGGAGATGCCGCGGCAGATCTTCGGCGCCGCCCGCAACACCGAGGAGGCCGGCAGCCTCACGATCATGGCCACGTGCCTGGTGGACACCGGCAGCCGGGGCGATCAGGTGATCTTCGAGGAGTTCAAGGGGGCGGGGAACATGGAGCTGATCCTCGACCGCAAGATCTCCGAGCGGCGACTCTTCCCGGCGATCAACCTCGCCGCCAGCGGCACCCGCAAGGAGGACCTGCTGATGAGCCCGCAGGAGCTTGCGACCATGACCGCCCTGCGCCGCCGCCTGATGAACATGCCCCCGCCGCAGCAGGTCGAACAGCTCCTGGCCGCCCTCAAACGCTTCCCCGACAACGCGTCGCTGGTCGGCATGCAGCAGGCCCAGCAGTAGATCTCACGCGGAGGCGCGGAGGGCGCGGAGAAGGCGTTTCACGCAGAGGCGCTAAGACGCAGAGGCGCAAAGAAGAGGGGATCGGGTTGTGTCGCGGGATGGAATTGCCCCGGGCTCCCGTCGCGCATGGGCCACCCAACCACCCTTGGCCACAACAACCAGTCTCTCCCCGCGCCTCCGCGCCTCCGCGTGAGATCCCTCACGCCGACAGCAGCCGATCGAACGGAAACGCATAGATCGCGATGTTCAGCGACAGCCGGTCCGCCGACCGCGCGAAGCGCGGGTAATCGGTGTCAAGCTGGCGCATCAGCGTCTCCCGCGACAGGCCCGCCCGCACCATCACCTCCGACCGCGCCGCAAGCCCCTCGATCATCGGCCGGTCGTACTCGAAGTGGTACTGAAAGCCGAAGCTCCGCAGCCCGCAGCGGAACGCCTGCACCTTCGCCATCGCCGAACTCGCCAGCAGCGTGGCGCCCGGCGGAAGCTCGGTCACGGCGTACGCGTGGGCGTGAAACTGCGGGCAGTTCCAGGGGATGCCGGCCAGGATGGTCTCCGTCTGCCCGGGCACGGTGAGGGAGACCTCCGCCATGCCCCATTCCGGCGCCGGCATCTGCTCGACAGCGCCCCCGAGCGCCGCGGCGAGCAACTGCGCCCCCAGGCAGATGCCGGTGACCGGCAGCTCCCGCTCGTGGGCGGCCTTGAGAAAGGCCATCTCCGCCTCCAGCCACGGGAGCGGGTCGCCCACGTTCTGGGCGCCGCCGAGGCTGATCACGCCGTGGACGTTGTCCAGATCGACCGGGATGGCGCCGGGGCCGTCGCGGTCCGGCCGCCGGATGTCCAGCCGGAACCCGTGGTCGCGGAGCGTGGCGCCGAGGCGCCCCGGCCCCTCGTGCTCGCCGTGCTGAAAGACGATGATGGTGGCCATGGGGCCGATGATAGCCCCAGGGGCGAGTCGGCCCGGCGTCTGCTAGGCTTCGGATCGACCTCCCCCAGCCCCCAACTCCACGAGGAGCATTCATGCGCGCGATTCATTCACTCCTGCTCACGCTCATCCTCGCCGCAGCGCCGGCGCTCGCTCAGATGGGGACGCAGCCTGAGAACGAGCTTCCGCCCCAGCCCGGAACCCAGCCTGAGCCCGCGACCCGCGCCGAGCAAGTCCCCGCCGACATCCGCCATTCCGTGGTGAAGATCCACACCACGTCGCGGCAGCCCGACATCACCCGCCCCTGGGCCAAGAGCCGCCCGCAGGAGGCCACCGGCACCGGCGTGGTGATCGAGGGCAATCGCGTGCTGACCAACGCCCACGTCGTGAACTACGGCGACCGCATCCTGGTGCAGCCGTACCTCTCCGGCGAGCGGTTCGAGGCCGAGGTGCTCTTCCGCAGCGAGAGCATCGATCTGGCGCTGCTCGAGTTGGAGGACGAGTCGTTCTTTGACGACCGCCCCGCCGCCCGCTTCGCCGACGAACTGCCGCAGGTCGGATCGACCGCGAGCGCCTACGGCTTCCCCATCGGCGGCGACGAACTCTCCATCACCGAGGGCATTGTCAGCCGCATCGAGTACACCGAGTACAACTATGACGCCCACGGGCTGCGCATCCAGGTCGATACGCCCCTGAACCCTGGCAACTCCGGCGGCCCCGCGGCAGTCGAGGGGCGGGTGATCGGGCTCGTCTTCAGCGGGATCGACCAGGCCGACAACATCGGGTATCTCATCCCCACCAGCGAGATCGACGCCTTCCTCGAAGGCTCCGAGCGGGCCGCCGCCAACGGCGGGCGCAGCGGCGACTACCGCGGCCGCCCCTACCTGCTGGATCTCTTCCAGAACCTCGAGAACCCCGCGATGCGTGCCAGGCTCGGGCTGGATGAGATGGACGGCGACAACACCGGCGTCATGGTGCTGGAGCCCTGGGAGGCGCCCGACTACCCGCTCCAGAAGTGGGATGTGGTCACGGCGATCGGCGGCGTGGACATCGACAACACCGGCATGATCCAGGAGCGCGGCCTGCGCCTCTACTTCGAGCACCTCTGCTCCAAGCACGCCGTCGATGGCGAGGTCCCCCTTTCGATCATCCGCGACGGCGAGGCGATGGAGGTGATGGCGCCGGTGACGTCGAAGCGCCCGCGCATCTTCGATCACCTCGACATCAACAACGACTATCCCAGCTACTTCATCTACGGCCCGGTCGTCTTCACGCCCGTCTACGGCGAGCACGTGGACTGGCTCGCCGGCTACCTCGCCGAGCGCGGCAGCCCCATCGCGCTGAAGGCCAATGACAAGCCCGAGTACGAGGACCAGGGATACGTCGTCGCCCCCAGCCCGCTCTTCCCCCACCGGATGACCAAGGGGTACGACATGGCGCCCTTCCCGACGCTCAAGACCGTCAACGGCGTGAAGATCCGCAACATGCGCCACTTCGTCGAAACCATGCGCGATCTCGATGACGAGTTCGTCGTCTTCGAGTGGTACGACACCGGCGCCTCCACGCTCGTCTTCGACCGCGAGGAGGCGATGGAATCGACCGAGGAGATCCTCGACGACAACGGCATCCGCCGGCGCCTGTCCGACGACCTCGCCGATCTGTGGGAGTAGAAGGGATCTCACGCAGAGGCGCAGAGACGCAAAGAAGACATTCACGCAAAGGCGCGAAGACGCAAAGGCGCGAAGAAGAGCGGACTGGGGCAGAGGCAAGAGGGCTGGCTTCAGTCGAGGATCGGTCGGCGGCCGCCCAGCCAGCGTGACCGTCAGTCATGTGCGTCCTGAATCCCGGTTCGACCACAACCCATCCCT
>CAYMJK010000190.1:0-2641 GCA_964390535.1 uncultured Phycisphaeraceae bacterium
GGGCGTCTCGGGTACCCCTCGGTCCCGGGGGTCCGCCCCCCTTCCCTGTGGGATGCGCAATGAAAAACGCCGGGCGCAGCTGCGCCCGGCGCCTGTTCTGAATCAAACCCGGCTCAGCTCTGCGGCAGGGACTCGACCGCGCCGAGGGCCGCCTCGATGCGGGCCGTCGCCAGCATGACCGACGCCTGCACATCGCACCGCGTCTCCTTCTCGCCGACGCGGTAGACCACAGGCTGCGCTGTCGCCATCGACTTCGTCTTCGCGCCCACCGAGCACGAGGTCGGCTCGCCATCGACCACGTAGCTCAGGTTCACCTGCCGGCTGGCCGCGTAGGCGGCTGCCGCGGCCCGGACCGCCATCTCGGCGCTCTCGAAATTGCGCCCCGCAACGCGGTACGTCATCGCCTTGCCGTCGTCACAGGCCTTGCCGGCCGCGACAGGGCACGCGACACACTCGCCCTCGACAACGAGCTGAACCCGCGTCGCCGTGTCGAGGTAGCTCGCAAGCTGGGCGGCGTGCGCCTGGCTCGCCTCGGCAGCGCTCTCGTAGCTCACGCCGGCCACCACGTACTGCACCGCCTCGCCCGACGCCGCGGCAAGCTCGCCCGCCTTGACCGTGCAGCTCGTCACCTTCTCACCAACCTTGCACTGCATCGCGGGGACATCCGCCGCCAGCGCCACCTGCTGAGCCTTGCCCTGAGTCGAGCACTGTCCCGGCTGTGCCACCTGCGTCGCCGAAGTCTCGGAGCAGGCCTTGGCGCACTCGCCGGCGGGCCCGCTGAGGCTGACGAGTTGTGCCGCGGCGGCCTTGGCGGCCTTGTCGGCGCAGCACTGCTTATCGGTCTCACTCGTGACCTGGGCCACCGTCTGGGCGGCGCCCTTCTCCGCGCAGCAGCCGTCCGCCTTGGCGGCGACGGTCTGGACCACCGCCTCGGCCTTCTCCTTCGAGCAGCAGGCGGATTTGGTCTGGCTCTGGGCGACTGCGGCGCCCGCGCAACAGACGATCATGGCGACAGATGCGGCGAAACGAGTCATCGGATCCTCCTTACAAACCTGAGTGGCCTGAGTCCTGGCCTGAGTTCTGGGGCTGGGGCCCATCCCCTCCCGCCCACAGAATACCCGCAACCCCGCCCGAGCATTCCAGAAATCCGCCCCAGGGCGGGAGATTGCGCGCTTCCGTGGCGCCTGACCCGATCGCGGGCCGAACGGCAGCCCCGTGGAGGGTTCGAGAGGGCGCCGTTGCAGGGGCGGATTGATCCGGTACACTGGCCGATCGAACGCCAATCGGAGCGCGGAGAGGATACTGATGCGATTGATAGAACGAGTTCTCGATGCCCGCGCCCCCACACATCGTGGGCGGGCGGCATTGGCCTTGGCAATCGGGGTACTGGTGACACATGCAATCGTTCCGGGAGCAGCCGGCCAGCCGAGCGAACCCCCGTCGTGCCTCCCCGAGTGGTCGGCGCTCGGGGCGGGCGCCGCCGACCTGGTCGATGCGCTGGTCGTCTTCGACGCCGGCGCCGGCGAGGCGCTCTACGCCGCGGGCGACTTCACCACCGCCGGCGGCGTTGCCGCAAGCCGCATCGCTCGGTGGGATGGGGCCGGATGGTCGCCGCTCGGGGCGGGGCTCGGGCCCGGCGCCGATCCGTCCTGGCCGACGGTGCGGGCGCTGGCCGTCTTCGACGATGGCGCAGGCCCCGCCCTGTACGCCGGCGGTCAGTTCACCACCGCTGGCGGCGCCCCGGCCAGCCACATCGCCCGATGGGATGGCGCCGCCTGGTCTCCGCTCGGCGCCGGCCTCAACGGAAGAGTCGACGCCCTCGCGGTCTACGACGACGGCGCCGGCGAGGCGCTGTACGCGGGCGGACACTTCACCACCGCCGGCGGCGCCCCCGCCAGCCGCATCGCGCGCTGGGACGGCGCTTCATGGTCGCCGGTGGGCGCAGGCATGGACGGGCCCGTCTATGCGCTGACAGTCTTCGATGATGGCGCCGGCGAAGCGCTCTACGCCGCTGGCGCCTTTGCCAGCGCCGGGGGCGCGGCGGCCGGCCGCATCGCCCGCTGGGACGGCGCGTCATGGTCGCCGCTGGGATCGGGAATCGGAGGACGCCGGGTCGTCGCCCTGACCGTCTTCGATGACGGCGCCAGCCCGGCGCTCTACGCCGGGGGCGAGTTCACCACCGCAGGCGGCGGGTCGGCGCGATACATCGCCAGATGGGATGGCGCCGCCTGGGCGCCCCTCGGCGCCGGCATGGACTGGGTGGTGCACGCGCTGGCCGCATTCGATGACGGCTCGGGTGAATCGCTGTTCGCCGGAGGAAACTTCACCACGGCAGGGGGCCAGGCGGCAGACCTCATCGCCCGCTGGGACGGGGCATCCTGGGCGCCGATGGGGTCGGGGATGGATCACTGGGTGCTCGCGATGACCGTCTTCGACGATGGCGCCGGCCCCGCCCTCCACGTCGGCGGAAACTTCGAGTTTGCCGATGGGACCCCCGCAAATCGCGTCGCCCGCTGGGGCTGTTCGCAGCCGCCCTGCCGCGCCGACCTGGATGGCGACGGGGAGTTGACGTTCTTCGATTTCCTGGCGTTCCAGAACCTCTTCGCCGCCGGCGATCCCGCCGCGGATTTCGACGGCGACG
>CAYMJK010000191.1:0-5525 GCA_964390535.1 uncultured Phycisphaeraceae bacterium
TTCTCCACCACGATCACCGTCGGCGTGTCATACCCGTACCCACGCCCGCTGTCGTAGTACCCGCGATACGGCGACCACAGCCAGGGGAACAGCGTGTGGTGGTGGGGGGAATCGTGCTTGAAGCCTCCGTGACGATCGTGCCGCTGTCCGTGCCGCACGTGCCCCGAGCCGATGCGGAACCCGATCGAGTGGTCATCTCCCCGGTGTGATCCCGAGATGCTGATCCCGCTCCCGCTGCTGATCACGCCCCGGACGCGGTCGCGGTGGCCACGGCGCCCGTCCACGTGAAACACGCGCCCGGGCGGCCGAGCCCGGCGGGCATCCGCTCGGCTGCCCCGCACGGCCCCTGAGTCCGCCTGCGGCGGAGGCGGCTGCATCGCCTGCATCTGCTCGCTCAGGATCCGGCCGGCGTTCGGTCGCGGCATGCTGGCCCGGGTCTGACCGAGGGCGCTGCCGGAGATCGCGAGGACGCTGGCGATGGTCACGAGGTTTCGCAGACCGCTCATGTCTGACTCCTTGGCCTGGGTTCGGCCGGGGGGCCGCTCGGGCGGCCATCGGGGTTCGACGCCGCCGCCTCCCCCTTGTTCCCGCCGTCTGGCCGGCCCTCCTGACAGTCTAACCTTGCCCGCCCCGCCGGGATTCCCGGCCCGCCGCGTCGCCCATCACTTCTCGGACCTCCGAGGGCCTGCTCATGATCCCACGATTCCTCGCCTGCGCCCTCGCCATGGCGCCCGCCCTTGCCCTCCCCGGGTGCGTCGCCCCGAACCGGGTGACGCTCGAGTCCACCGACCGCGGCAGCGAACTTGTCGCCCGCTTCCCGGTCGTGGTCTACGCCTCGCAGGATGCTGGCGCCGAGATCCTGCTCACCGACCTCTCGTTGGACGAACTCGACCCCGCGACTGACCCCGGCGCCCTTTCCGGCAGCATCGTCCGGATCTCGATGGTCGTTCGCCCCAAACCGGGCGCCACGCCGATCGACCCCACCGCCGCCAACGCCACCGTGCAGTACCTCATCCTCAGCCGCGGCGCCATCGGGCTGTACAGCGGCGGCGCCTTCGTGAACCCGAGCGAGCCGTGGGGCAGTGATACGCTCGGCGCGCGCATCCGCGGCGCCACGCTCCGCCTCACCGCCGGCAACCCCCGCTTCGAGGACCGCCTGGGGCCGACGCGGATGCGCGCGCACTTCACCGCCGTTCCCGACGAGGCGCTCGTTGCCCGGGCCGCGGACAAGCTCGAGCAGATCGTCGCGGGTCTGTATCGCGAGGATGACGGCCAGTAGCCCCGCGTCAGGCGCAGCGCCGGATCATTTGCCATTTGCCAATTTGCTATTTGCCATTTCCCGCAGCGCCGCGCCACCACGCCTCGACCAGCCTTTCCGCGGCGCCGGCGTATAGCGACCGAAGCGTTTCAGCCGGCAGCGCCTTCCCGGAGAGCCGCGGCGCGCTCATCGCGTCGTATCGTCCCGGCTCGACCATTGCCAGGTCCGGGTCGGCGATGGGGCTCTCGCCGTCATAGCTCGTCTCGTACATCGTGCGCAGGGCCCAGTACCGGCTGGCGTACAACTCGAACGCCTGCTCCGGGCTGTGCGCCAGCGCCGCCCCGAATCGCTTCTCCTCCGCGTCGGTCGGCGCCAGATGCAGATCGCTCGTCACGATGTCCGATCCGAAGAGGATGCGCCCATCCCAGCGCTGCAGAAACGCCAGCAGCGCATCGGGCGGATGACGGCTCAGCTCGCGCACCATCCACTTCGTCGCCGACGTGTCCAGGTGCAGATTCTCGTGCCGCTCCAGCAGCCCCGACAGAAACTCCAGGTTCTCCGGCCACCCCCCCATGTGCGCAGCGATCCACGGGCTCGGAAACCGGCGCAGCATCCGCTCCAGCGGGGCGTACTGCTCCAGCTTCGTCCCGTACTTACCGGCGTCCGCGTACGTCGTCGCAAACCAGGTATCGGGGTCGCCCACATGCGTCATGAACATCATGCCGAGCTCGGTTGCAAGCTCGGCCACCTTCAGCTTCCACGGGCTCTCCAGCCCGAAGATGTCGGCGTCATCCTCCCCCGCCCAGAAGTCCCGGAAGCGCGGCGCGTTCCAGAACTTGACCATCCGGGCCCCGAACTCGTCGTGGAAGATCCGCACGTTGTCCACGAACCCCTGCCGGTGCACCCGCTCCTTGTCCGGATCCATGTACTCCGGGATCGCGATGAAGCGGACCCTGTCGCCCAGGACCTCCCGCACCTGCGCCGCCTCCGCCCGCTGCGTCTGCGAATATGTCCGGCGCACGCCGTACAGTTGGGCCGCCTCGGCCCAGATCGCCGCGGCGCCCGGGCCGTTGATGTGCGTGTGCACATCGATGATCGGCGCTGGCGGCGGGCCCAGCCGCGCCGCCTCCGCCCGGTAGTCGAGGCCGAGCCGGTTCTCCGCCGTCGGCGCCCTGCGGGGATCGCGGCGGAGGTCATGCGGCCCGTCGGGGCGTCCCGCGGGATTGGACAGATCGCGTGCAGTGCTGCTCATGTCGCCAATGTTAGACGCCGGACAACCCGCCTCGCCGCGCCAGCCGCCGCAGCCCGCGCAGCCGCAGCACGCGCCGCCTCGTCCGCGGATTGCGCTCGCCCACGACTGGCTCTGCGGCATGCGCGGCGGCGAGCGTGTCCTGGAGCGCATCGCCAGTGTTGCCGCCCAGATCGGTGACGTCTCGGCCCTCTACACCATGTTCGATGATGGCCGCCCCCACGCGCCGGCGATTGACGCGATCCCCAGGCGCTGCGCCCGGCTCGGCGCCCGACCGGGCGCACTGCGCGCGCGCCGCTGGCTCCTCCCGCTCTATCCGCGGGCGGTGGCCGACCTGTCGCGCCAGCTCGCCCGCGATCACGCGCGCGAGCCGGTCGATCTGCTCATCTCGACAAGCTCCGCCGCGATCAAGGGGCTGCAGCCCCCCGAGGGTGTCGCCCACATCTGCTACTGCCACAGCCCGGCCCGCTACATCTGGTCGCGCACCGAGGACTACGGCGGCAAAGGCGCCGCGGCCCGCCTGCGCCGGCTCGGGCTCGGGGTGATCGGTCCCAGCTTCCGGCGCTGGGATCGGCGCACGGCGGCACGTGTGACGCGCTTCCTCGCGAACTCGTCACACACGGCGTCAGAGATCCAGCGCTGCTACGGGCGCGAGGCGGATGTGGTCTTCCCGCCCGTGCGTACCGACTACTTCACGGCTCACGCGGAGCAGCCTTGGAGCCCGCCGGGAGCGCAAGGCTCAGTGGGGCAGGCTTGCAGCCTGCCGGCGGCGCTCCCCCGCCGCGAGCGGTTCTGGCTCGTCGTCAGCGCGCTGGAGCCGTACAAGCGCATCGATGTGGCGATCGAGGCGGCGCGCCTCGCGGGAACCCAGCTCATCATCGCTGGCGACGGCTCCTGCCGGCGCGACCTCGCCCGCGCTGCCGGCCCGCTCGTCCGCTTCGAGGGGAGCGTCAGCGACGAGCGCCTGCGCGAACTCTACCGCACGGCCGCCGTGCTCCTCTTCCCGCAGATCGAGGACTTCGGCATCGTCTGCGCCGAGGCCCAGGCCTGCGGCCTCCCCGTCGCCGCGGCGGGCGAAGGCGGCGCCCTCGACATCATCATCGACGGCGTCACCGGCGCCTTCGCCCCCCCCACAGACCCCCGCGCCCTCGCCGAAGCCGCCCGCCGCGCTGCGGGACTGTCCCCCGCGGCATGCGCCGACAACGCCGGGAGGTTCGCCGAGGCGCGGTTCGATGACGAGATGCGGCGGCTGATCGCCACGGCGCTGCCGTTGCCGCG
Organism: uncultured Phycisphaeraceae bacterium; assembly: GCA_964390535.1. Classification (GTDB taxonomy): domain Bacteria; phylum Planctomycetota; class Phycisphaerae; order Phycisphaerales; family UBA1924; genus CAYMJK01. The sequence goes on from CAYMJK010000191.1 coordinate 3,786, forward strand.
GAAGACCGCGTAACGAAGCGGACAGCGGGCGCCGAGCGGCCGTACCGTAGCCCTACCCGCCCACCGCAGCTACCACCAGCCCCACGTACAGCTCGTGGTCCGCTTCCAGGTCGATGTGGCGGGCGACCTCGCAGTCCAGGACCAGCGGCGAGTTCGCCAGCACGGGCGCCCCCGTCTTCAGCCGGCGCACACGCAGGGAGGCGAACGGGTCCTCCTGCTCGTCCGGCGGGTCCAGAGCGCTGAACTTGCGCAGTAGCAGCCGGTCATCCGGCGGGATCTGGCAGAGGGCGAAGGCCCGGCTGTCGCGGATGAGCGGGGCGATAGTCTGCCCCTTCCCCAGTGCCACGCAGATCAGCACCGGCTCGTCGGCGCAGCGCTGGGCCCACCGGATGATGGCGCCCCCTCGGGTTGCATCGTGGGCCGCGGTCATCAGGAACAGCCCGCTGGGGAGCCGGTCCGCGGCGGCGAGCAGTGGGTCAGTGGTGGAGTTCATGTCAGGAATGTGTCAGGGCCTCCGCTGGAGGGCTCTCAAAGATTTTTTTGCGCGCGTGCGCCCGACGGTCTGTACGCGCGCAAGCCTTGGTCGGATCTGAACTTCCGAACAACGAGGTTCTTCCGGCGCCGCGCGCAAGTCTGGAACCGACAGGGGGCGGCGGGGGAATCTCTCCCATGCAGTGTTGCAGGGTGGGGCAAAGTGGGGGATAATCCCACGCGATGTCCACTGCCGACCCGATCCAAACATCCCATGCTGTTTACCGGCCATTCCGAGCACTCCATCGACGCGAAGCTGCGCCTGGCCATACCGAAGAAGTATCGGGCCTTATGGGACACGGATCGCGATGGGGGGGCGTGGTATTGCGTGCCTTGGCCGCGGGAGGGGTTGAGGCTGTACACGGAGCGGCGGTTCGAGACGCTTTCCGAGCAGGCCGAACAGACTTTGACACCGGATTCGGATGCTGGCCAGCTGGAGACCGATCTGTTCAGCCTGGCCGAGCGGGTGACCGAGGACGGGCAGGGGCGGATTCCCCTTCCCAAGCTGCATCTGGAGTTGACGCAGCTCGGCACGAAAGTGGTCATCGTGGGCGCGAAGAACCGGCTGGAAGTGCGGGACCGGGACGCATGGCTGGCCACGCAGCGGGCCCGGTTCGAGTCGCTGCCGGACCTCGTCGCCCGGGTCGAGGCCAGACGGAAGAAATGACATGCCCGGGGCGCCGGGCTGAGGGACGGGCTGATGGATGGATTCGGGGGGGCGAGAGGGAGAGTGAGAGTGAGAGAGAAGGGAGCTTCATCATCTCGGCGCCGGAGGGGCGCTGGGGATGATCGCTCCCAGGCTCGGGCCGGCTGGCAACGGCCGCTCCGGGTTTTCGGGCCCTCCCGCGGGGGCCTCTGAACGAGCGGAACGGATGACAGGACGGATTCGACCCGGCCTCGCGCTCGCCTGAACCCGGTCTATGGACGGACCGGGCGCCGGCGACGACCCAGAGCGCGACGGCCATATGGGGGCTCCCACCCGCTCGCACGGCGCGGCGCGCTCTCGCCAGCGCGCCCGCCATTGACCCGATGCCGCGCGGTGGCAGCCACCACCATGCTCCAGCCACCCGCAGCCGCGCCCGCCCGGACCCCCGGGCGGGCTGCTGTTTTGCGGCCTCCCGGCGCGCCGCTAGCATCCGCCGGAAGGAGTCCCCATGAAGGCCGAGAAGCTGCTTGCGGAACTGAACCGGCTGCGCCAGGATCTGGATG
>CAYMJK010000192.1:0-3674 GCA_964390535.1 uncultured Phycisphaeraceae bacterium
ACCCTCCCCTTCATCACCCTCAGGAAGGGACAGCCCCTCGATCAGTTCCTCGAGGCCGGCCGGATCCGGCGCCTCCTCCGGCGCTCGCCGCGGCTGGCCGGACTCCGGCCCCCGCCGGCCCTGCGTCGCCAGGTCGCTCAGGGCAATCTGCCGGATGATATAGATTTCATCGATCGATTCGGGAAATCCGCCCGCCTGCGCACGCGCCTCCAGAAGCCGGTAGTCGGCCTCGGGGACGAAGTAGCTCCCCGTGCCCCCGACCGCCCCGAGCATCGTGAACGTCTGCTGCCGCTGGTTGGCGACCGAAACCGTCACCACGGGGTCCGCGACGACCAGCCTCGCCTGCATCAACCGCTCGATGATCGTCTGGCGAGCCCCACCCACCGTCATCCCGGCGACCTGCACCTCGCCGAGGATCGGCACATTGATGTAGCCCCGGGTGTCCACCGGGAGCTGGAAGTTCTGAAACTGATTGATGCCGACCAGATCGGCCACCATCACGTCCAGGATGTCCCCAGGGCCGATCTCGTACTCCACCACGACCGGAATCAGGTCGTCGGCGGTGACGTCGGTGTACTCCACGGCGAGGTCCTCGGGCCCCTCGACGCTCGCGATCCGGTCGAGGATCGGGATCGAGGCCGGGGTCTGCTCCCACCGCCCGAGCTTCGACGGGTCGAGGAAGGAATCGGCCTCGCACCCGAGCATGCCGAACGCTGTGGTCGCCATCGCGGCGCCGACGGAAAGCCGCAGCGCGCGCCGGGCCATGGTCATCTCTTCGCTCACTGGCCTCGCTCCTTATGAGCCGCGTCTCGGTCCTCTGGCGATGAGAAAGCTAACGCCCGCCGCCGGGGAGTCAACCGGCAGAGGCCGCCGGACGCTCCTTCACTACGGATCTGCTCATCGACCGTTCGCCTTTCAGGCGTGAGAGAGGCGATCCCGCGGTCACTGCTGCGCCCGGGACCACCGGGCGCCCGGGACGATATCGCCAGCATCGTTCGGCCGGCGATCGGCCGTGTCGATAGAGTTGGGGCCGTGAGCCCCGATTCTGCCAATCCTGCCGCATCGGTCCAGAGGCCCGCTCCGACCCTGCGCCACCCCAGAACGCCGGGCGGCGACCCCCTCCGCCGCGTCGACCGGCCGGCGATCAGCCTGAGCGGGCTGGTGCTCAACAACGGCTCGAACCAGCGCCTCGCCGCCAAACGGAAGCCGAACTGGCTCCGGGCGAAGATCCCCGGCGGCCCCGGCTACCAGCGCCTCCGGGACATCATGGACTCCCACGGGCTCCACACCGTCTGTCAGGAGGCCGGCTGCCCCAACATGGGCGAGTGCTGGGCTCGCGGCGTGGCCACCATCATGATCCTCGGCGACACCTGCACCCGAGCCTGCGGCTTCTGCAATGTGAAGACCGGACGCCCGCAGGCGCTGGACCGCGACGAGCCGCGACGGGTGGCCGAGAGCCTGGCCCTGATGGGCCTCAAGCACGTCGTGATCACCAGCGTGAACCGGGACGAACTGCCCGATGGCGGGGCGGGCATCTGGGCCGAGACGATTCTGCGCGCGCGCGAGGCGTGCCCGGACATGTCCGTCGAGGTGCTGATCCCGGATCTCGAGGGCAACTGGGCGGCTCTGCAGATGGTGATCGACGCCGCGCCGCACATCATCAACCACAACATCGAGTGCGTGAAGCGGATGTATCCCGCAGTGCGCCCGAGCGCCAAGTACGAGCGCTCGATCGAGCTGCTTCGCCGCATCAAGGAGCAGGGCGGCGTCGCCAAGACCGGCATCATGGTCGGCATCGGCGAGCGCGACGAAGAAGTGCTCGCCCTCATGGACGAAGTGATCGAGCTGACCTCGCGCCACGATGGCCCGCGCCCCGGCGACGGGTGCGACATCCTGACGATCGGCCAGTACCTGCAGCCCTCGCCGAACCACCTGCCGATCGCGCGCTGGGTCCACCCGGACACCTTCGCGATGTACAAGGCCGAGGGGCTGCAGCGCGGGTTCAAGGTGGTCGAAAGCGGCCCCCTGGTGCGGTCGAGCTACCACGCCGACCACCAGGCGGATGTGCTCAGCACGATCGAGCAGGAGCGCGACCGGCGGGGCTAGTCCACCGCGAGTCGGCGGAACGCAAAACCCTGGGGCGAACCTTCCCCCTTCACAGCCCGCACATCTTCCGCAGCGCCCTGTCCAGCGACGCCGGGACCTCCATCACGCTCAGCCGCGCCTGGCGCACCAGTGCGAAGTCCGCGAAGCGGGCATCCGCCTTGATCGCCGCCAGCGTCGTCGGTGTCGGCGCCGGGCGCAGCGGCTTCAGATCCAGCACCGGCGCCTTGATCTCCCCCCGCGCGTTCTCCCCTGGGTCCGCCGGGTCCTCGTACGGGTCCGAGGCGATGGCGGCGAGCCCGACGATGCGGCGCTCGTCGCCCGTGTGGTAGATGAACGCCTCGTCCCCCTTGCGGGCCTTGCGGATGTGCGAACGGGCGCCGGGATTGCGCACGCCATCCCACACGGCCCGCTTCTCGCGCACCAGGTCCTCCCACGCATAGTCGCCCGGCTCGGTCTTGAGGAGGAACGTCGCCATCGCCGCGAAGCGTACGCGCCAGCCGCGGCCACCCGGCGACAGCGCCCGAACTTATCCGGACCCCGGGTCGCCCTCCGCGCCGACGTTCAGGCGCGCCCGCCAACGGCCGATACAGCCTCCGGGGTCATGGGACGATGCGGGCGCCTTGCCCGTGGACGCTGCGCGCGGAGGCTAGCGGTATGACGGATCGCAATGATCAGCCGGTGCTCGCACGCGAGCAGATCGAGCGGGCCCGCAGCTTCATCAACGAGGCGCAGGACACGCCCGAGGAGTCGGTCAGCGACGACATCCTCTCGACGGTGGCCTACCTCGAGGGGCAGCTCGAGACCCTGCGCGGGCTGTGCTCGGCCCAGGCCGTCGTCTCCGACGAGGCCATCGCGAGCCAGCGCGAGGAACTCGCCCAGCGCCGCAAGGAATTGCAGGAGATCCTCGACACCGTCGTCGCCCGCGAGGAGCGCATCGGCGACCGCCGTGAGCAGCTCGAACTCGCCCGCGTGCGGCTGCGGGCCGAGCGGGTGATGGTCGCCCAGCGACTCCGCGCCCGGCGAGCCCGCCTGGCGCAGCAGGCCAGCGGCGCCGCGGCGTCCTCCGCCGACGCGAAGAGCCTGCAGGAGCGGGCCGCCGCCCTGACCCAGCGCCAGCGCGACCTGGAATCCCACGGCGCCGCCCTCGCCGAGCGCGAGGAGGCGCACAGGAAGCGCGAAGGCGACATGGAGTCGCGCGCCGCCAGATTGGGCGAGCGCGAGGAGGCCTGCAAGAAGCGGCAGCGCGAGCTGGAGTCCCACGCTGGCGACCTCGCCGGACGCGAGGAGGCCTGCACGAAGCGTGAGAGCGACCTCGAATCCCGCGCCACAAAGATCAACGGACGCGAAGAGGCCTGCAAGAAGCTCGAGCATGAAATCGACTCCCGCGCCGCCGGCCTCACCGACCGCGAGGACGCCTGCAAGAAGCGCGAGAAGGATCTGGAGGCTCGCGCAGCCCAGGTGGCCGGACGCGAGGAGATCTGCAGGAAGCAGGAGAGCGACCTGGCGCCGCGCATCGCCGACCTCGCCAGGCGCGAGGAGTCCTCCAGGAAGCGCGAGAAGGATCTGGA
>CAYMJK010000193.1:0-5735 GCA_964390535.1 uncultured Phycisphaeraceae bacterium
GTGAAGGCGAAGTCGAGGCCGTTCTGGGCCTCGAAGACTCCATCCAGCGGATTGAAATCCTTCGCGAACTTGGCGTCTCCGTTGCCGGTGTGATGGTTCCAGACGAAGCCGACCCCCGCCGTGGCGAGGTTGGCGCTGACCTGGATCCAGTAGTCGCCCGCGGCCAGCGGGACCGAGACGGGGAGGGAGAAGAGGTAATTCGTCTGGCCGGGCACCGACGGCGGCCCATCCTCCCGCGAGGACCAGGAGATGTCGCCGATGAGCGTGTCGGGGGCGCCGACCGCGGGGAAGAGCTGCGCATCGGGGATGCCGAAGACGCCGATGGTGGGGTTCGAGTCGGCGAAGATGCGGATGCGGAAGCCGCTGAGGTCTGCCGGATCGCCGCCGTTGTACACGTACCCTGACCACTCGATGCGGTCGACCACCCCGGCTTCGGCGAGGGTGAAGTTGTCGGCCAGCCGCGTGTTGACGGTGGCGCCCATCGTGGAGTTGATGTTGGAGAAACTCCCGTTGGCATCCGGCAGGGCGGGCTGATCGGCGCTCTGCGCGTGCGCTGCGCACGTCAGTGCGGCGGCCGCAATGGGAGTGAAAGTTCGTATCTTCATGTGAGCTCCTTCATGAGAACATTTGCACGAAGTTAACCGGAGCCCGCAGTTAATGCAAGAGGGTCGCACACATTGTGTGTCGATTATCGGCATCCGCTGCAATTCGGCGCAGCGCGCTACCCATCCAGCTTCGCCAACGCGCCCTGCTTTCCCCGGAACCGGGGAGTTCAGCGCCGCCGCGGTGTCAGAACGAGAACATCAGGCCGATCTCGAGCGTGCCGCTTGCGAGATCTTCGATCTCCGCGGCGCCCGCCGCATCCGCCTCCGCGTAGCCGCGGCTGCGGAGGCCGGCGTAGATGCTGGCGCTCTCGCTGACATCGAAGATGGCGCCGGCGAGGAGCTGGACGAAGGCGGTGGTGTCGTTCGCATCGAAGCCCGCGCCCCGGGTGTGGACCTGGGCGGCGCCCATGCCGAGCCCGGCGTAGAAAGTCCAGCGGCTGGCGGTGTCGAAGTCGACGAAGGTGTTGAAGGCCAGGCCATAGGTTGCCAGCTCATCGAGTTGGGGGGGCCCGGCGCCGCCGACATCGTCGGCATCCGCCCGTTCGAAGCTGAACGCGGCCTCGGACCGGAGGTTGACGGTGAACTCGTCCGCCGAGGCGCCCGGCTGGAAGAGCGCGCCGAAGTCATAGCCCACCGCTGCGCTGCCACCGAAGCCGGGGTCGAACTCGACCTCGCGTTCCGAGAGCCCGCCCAAGCTGTAGTCGCTGTCGGCGAAGCCGAGGAGGCCGAGGCCGCCGCGGATGTAGAAGCCCTCGAACTTGCCGGCCCGCTCGCCGGTGAGCGTGGCGCGCCGGTCGGTACGTTCCGTGAGCGGCTGGGCTTCCGGCGGGGCTTCCGGCTGGGACTCCGATTGGGGCGGGGCGTCCGGCTGCGCTGACCCGGCGGCCTCCTCCTGCGCTGCCGCGGCGGCGGCGATCGAGGCGACCAGGAGCGTTGCGAGCGTTCTGTTCACATCGATCCTCCTCGCGGCGCTCAATCGAGCAGCACGCGGATTGCCACGGTCACCGTCTCATCCTCGCCGAGGGCGTCGATGCGGGGGCCGCGGGCCCGCCACGAATACAAGGCGTCGAGCAGGGGCTCGTCGACGCTGACATAGCCGGTGCCCCCGCCCCGGAAGACGGCCTGCTTGACGGTACCGTCGCGCTGGAAGGAGATGTCGACGAGGGGACTGCGGGGGCGGGCGATGCGCCGGATCAGCGTCGTGAGCCGCGGGTTGCGCCGCGTCGAGATCTCGAGGCCGGGGCCGACGGCGACCTGGCCGAAGCGGGCCTCCAGCGGCTCTTCCAGGGAGGTGGCGTCCGCCTCCTTCGTCGCCTGGGCGCCATCGCCCTCGCCTGCGACGCCGGAGTCGGCGCCGTCGGCGGCGGAGGGCTCGGCGGGGGTGGTGGGGTCGGTGGGGTCCGCCGGAGCGGTGGGGGAGGTCGGGGGTTGGGCCGGCTGTGCGCGCGCGAGCTGGATGGCCTCGGCGGCCTGCGCTGCCAGCGACTCGAGGGCGGCGGTCGCCGCCTGTGCGGCCCGCCGGGCCTGCTCGCTCGCCGCGGCGATCCGGGCGATTCGCTCGGGCATGATGGCGCCGCGGAGGCCGGGGTCGAGTTCGAGCTGGCTCTGCTCGACGGCGGAGCGGGGGGCGCGGTGCTCGGTCGGGGTTTCGAAGCCGAGCCAGGCGACGGAGACGGTCTTGGAATGCTCGATGCCGAGGGGGGTTTCGTCGGGGCGCTGGGGCTCGAGGATCCGGGAGAGGTCGGGGCGGCCGGCGCCACTGCCGCCGACGATCGCTGCGAGGGCGACCAAGTGGATGAGGAGGCTGATGGCGAGGCCGATCGCGAGCCGCCAGTCGGGTTGCGTTCGGGTCGGGTCGATCACAGCGACATTCTGTCGGAGAATCGGGGAATGGCCGGGCCACGCCCGGTCGTTTCACGATATGCTGCACGGACTGGGCGCGCCCGGAGCGCGCCGGGCCCCGCGCCTTCGGCCCGCGACGAGCGAGCAGGCGCCACGCGATGGAGAAATCAACATGATGAGGAAGATTGCTTGTCTCGCGACGCTTGCCGGGCTGGCGACTGCCGCGGCGGGCCAGACGCTGAAGGTCGGCGACGCCGCTCCGGCGCTGTCGGTCGAGAAGTTCCTGGAGGGGAACCAGATCACGAAGCTCGAGAAGGGCACGCCGTACGTGCTCGACTTCTGGGCGACGTGGTGTAAGCCGTGTATCGACAGCATCCCGCACCTGAACGAGACGCAGGCGAAGTACGCCGATTCGGGGCTGCGCATCATCGGCGTCGCGGGCTTCGAGCGGCCCGACTCGACCGAGGAGCGGCTGAGCGGGCTGTCGAGCTTCGTCGAGGAATACGAGGACATCAAGTACGCGGTGGCGTACGACGACGACAAGTCGATGTCGCGCGACTGGATGAAGCCGGCCGAGCGCACGACCATTCCGACGGCGTTCGTAGTGGACCGTGCCGGCAAGATCACGTACATCGGCGATCCCAGGACGCCGGAGTTCAACTCGGCGGTCGAGCAGGTTGCGGCCGAGCGCCCCTCGAATGATCCGCAGGCGGGGTCCGAGTCGGATCGGCCGTTTGCGCTGATGGTGGGGGACAAGGCGCCGAAGCTCGCGATCGGCGAGTGGGTGAAGGGGAAGCCGGTCAAGGAGTTCAAGAAAGGCGAGGTCTACGTCGTCGAGTTCTGGGCGACGTGGTGCGGCCCGTGTATCGCCGGTATGCCGCACGTGTCGGAGCTGCAGGAGAAGTACGGCGACAAGGTGACGATCCTCGGCGTGAACATCTGGGACGAGCCGGGCAACGTCGCGCCGTTCATGAAGGATCGCGGCGACAAGCCCTCCGGCGATGAGCTGATGGGATACACCGTCGCCATCGAGACCAAGGACAATCCGGACGAAATCCGCAACGGCGTCATGGCGCGCGAGTGGATGAAGGCCGCGGGGCGCAACGGCATTCCCTCGGCGTTCATCGTCGATCAAGAGGGGCGCATCGCCTGGATGGGCCATCCGATGGCGATGGACGAGCCGCTTGCGAAGGTCGTCGTGGGCGAGTGGGACATCGAGGAGGGCGCCCGGGCCGCTCGCGAAGAGGCCGAGCAGCGCGCCATCATGATGAAGGCGCAGGACACGCTGCGCCAGTACTCCACGCTCATGCGGTCGGGCGACTACACCGCCGCGTATGAGCTGGCCCGGTCGAACTGGGACAAGGTCAAGGACAGCGCGCCGGCCCTCAACGCCATCGCCTGGCCGATCGTCGATCCTGAGAACCGGCCCGAGACGCAGGACCTGGAGCTTGCGATGAAGGCGGCCAGCCGCGCTGCCGAGCTGACGAAGCACAAGGACGGCATGATCCTGGACACCCTCGCCTGCGTCCAGTGGGACCGCGGCGAGAAGGTCGAGGCCGTCGAGACGCAGAAGAAGGCTGTCCAGCTCGCGAAGGGGACGCCGGTGGCGGCGGAGCTCGAGGGACGGCTGGAGATGTTCAAGAAGGAACTCGGCCGGAACTGATCGCGATCGGGCAGATTCACGCACGATGCGCCCCGGCTTCGGCCGGGGCGTTTTTCATTCGCCGCCGGAAGGCGCCGGCAGCGCATCGGGCTCGGCGGCGCCCTCCGGCCGCCCGATGATCCCGAAATCGCTCAGCCCGGCGGCCTGCAGGGCCATCATTACCTCGACCAGGGCGCCTGAGTCCACCGTCTCGTCCACCGCGACCACCAGGGCCGCCCCCGCCCGCTCCTCGAGCCGCCCCTCGGCCTGCACGGCGAGGTCGGCCAGCGTCGTCGCCTGGCCATCCACGAAAAGCTGCCCCTCGCGGTCGATCGCCACAGTCACCACATCCCGCGGCGCCGCCCCCCCGGTGACCGCCGGCAGCTGCAGATCGAGCACCTCCGCCCGGACCAGCAGGGCCATCGAGAAGACGAAGAACGTGAGCAGCAGAAAGACGACGTCGATCAGCGGCGTCATCTCCACCCGCGGCTCGGGGCTGGTGCGGCGGATATGCACGGGGGGATGATAAGAGCCCCGAGCGCGGGGCTCGGGAGACGAGCGGAGCCCGTGGCGCCGGAATCCTGCCGGGGAGGCGGGATATGGGGGTGGGGGAGGTCGGGGCGCCACGGGCTGTGCCGGTGTCCCCGAGCTCGCGCTCGGGGCTCTTCGGGCGCCTAAACTCTCCGTCCCACGCCCGGCGGCGCCCGGGCTCTGCCCCCTTCCATGGAGACGCACCCAGTGGTTCGCATTCGAATGCAGCGCTTCGGCCGTCGGCATCGGCCCTTCTACCGCATCAACGCCATCGATCAGCGCACCCGGCGCGACGGGCGGGTCATCGAGAATCTCGGCTGGTACGACCCGATCGCCCGCGACGAGTCCAGGCAGCTCGAGCTCAAGGCGGACCGCATCAAGCACTGGATCAGCGTCGGCGCCCAGCCCTCCGAGACCGTCCGCGACCTGCTCGCCAAGAACGATCTCATCGACAAGACCGAGTGGGAGGCCGACCGCAAGGCCCGCCGCGACCTCATCAGCGCCCGCCGCTCCGCCGAGGCGGCTGCCGCGGCCTCCGACGAGAACGCTGACGGCTGATCGGCCCGAGCCCCCGCGAGCGGGGCCGCCAGATCCCAGATCGACCCGGCGCCGGCGGTACACTGCCGGCGTCTTTGCTTTTTGTCCGCCCTTTCCCCGCCCATCGGCGTGAATCCCATGCGGATCGACATCCTCACCACCTTCCCCGAGATGTTCGGCGCCGAGCCGCCGGCGGCGCTCGGTGTGAGCATCCCCGGACGGGCCCGGCGGGCCGGGCTGGTCGAGATCGCTGCGACCAACATCCGCGACTTCGCCCCCCCGCCGCACAACAAGACCGACGATCGCCCATTCGGCGGCGGCCCCGGCATGGTCATGATGTGTCAGCCCCTCTGGGATGCCGTCCTCGGCGCCGAGGCCGCTGATGACCGCCCCGCCACCCGCATCCTCATGTCGCCGCAGGGCGCCACGCTGCGCCAAGAGACGGTCGAGGAACTCGCCAGCCTCCCCCGCCTGCTCATCATCGCCGGCCACTACGAAGGGATCGACGAGCGGGTCATCCGCCGGCTGGCCCCGCGGGAGATCAGCGTCGGCGACTACGTGCTCAGCGGCGGCGAGCT
>CAYMJK010000194.1:0-3532 GCA_964390535.1 uncultured Phycisphaeraceae bacterium
GTCTGCGGCGGGCGGGCCTTCACCTGCTCCTCGGTCCAGCCGAGTTCGTAGCGCCGGTTGGCCCACGACGTGAGTTGGGCCATCGCCTGCTGCGGCGACTGGCGGACGAGGCTCATGGTCATCTCCAGCGCGAAGCTGACGGGATATTCGATCTCGAGGTTCTCGTAGACGCCGCGGGTGCGCTGCTTGATCAATTCGGCGGGGTCCGATTCGTCATCGGCGACCGCCTCGGCGATCTCCGAAGGCTCGATGCGGATGCCGAACTTCCGGTCGACCCATTCTGCCAGCTTGCCGGCGCCGTAGAGCGCGCCGGTGAACTCGGACAGCCCGGAGAGGTCGGCGGCGGCGATCTTCTTCGCCGCGGCGTCCCCGAGCATGTCCATGACGTGCCGCCGCTCGGCGGCGCCACCCTCGCGGATGTCGGCGGCGTGCAGCTCGACGCCGAAGCGCGTTCTCGCCCAGTTGATGAGCCCGGCGGAATCGAAATCGACGCTGACTTCCGAGCCCTCCATCGGCATGTACTCGCCGAGGGTGACATCGATCATGTTGCGGGCATCGTCGGTCGCCTCGCGCCGGATGATCCGGTCCATCTCGTCGGCATCCTTGCCGCGGAGCCGCTCGGCGAGGATGGAGCAGTCGAGCTTCTGCTTGGCGAACTCGGCAGCGCACTGGGCGGGGTACTCCTTGTCCAGGTACTCCTCGCACGCCTCCTCGATGGATTCGTCGATGTAGTCGAGCATCAGGCCCTTGACATCGCGGCCCTCCAGCACGCGCTGGCGGACGCCGTAGAACTGCTGCCGCTGGTGCTCCATGACCTCGTCGTATTCGAGGATGTTCTTGCGAGCCTGGAAGTTGCGCTCCTCGACCTTGCGCTGGGCCCGCTCGACGCTCTTGGAGAGCATCGGGTGCTCGATGGCGTCGCCCTCCTTCATGCCGAGGCGCGACAGGATCTTCATCGTGGTCTCGCCCGCGAACATCTTCATCAGATCGTCCTGCAGGCTGACGAAGAAGCGGCTGGAGCCCTGGTCTCCCTGCCGGCCGCAGCGCCCGCGGAGCTGATTGTCGATGCGCCGGCTCTCGTGCCGCTCGGTGCCGATGACGTGCAGCCCGCCGAGATCCTCGACGTTGGTGAACCAGCGGATGCGGTGCAGCAGGAAGCGGCCGGAGCTGTCCAGCTCCTCCATAAGCTCCGGCGCCGGAGCGGCGCTGATCCGCCGGGGGCTCATCCACGTGTGATGCAGGGCCCAGTGGCGCAGGAGCTTGAGTTCGAGCTCCTCGAAGGGCATCTCCTCGGCATCGCGCTTCTTGACGCCCTCGTCCTTCAGGAAGGTCGGCGCGACCTTGCGGAAGATGTTCTCGCGCACCTGCTCATCGGTCGCGTCCACCGTGAGGGTGCGCGAGGCGATGCCGCGGCGGAGCCAGTGGTCCAGCAGCTTCTCGCGGGTTGCAGCGCCGAGCTTGATGTCGGTGCCGCGGCCGGCCATGTTCGTGGCGATCATGACGGCGCCGAGCTGGCCGGCGTTCTCGACGATGTGGGCCTCGCGCTCGTGCTGCTTGGCGTTGAGCACCTCGTGGTGGATCTGATACTTGCGCGTGAGCATCTGGCTCAGCCGCTCGGACTTCTCCACGCTCGTCGTGCCCACCAGCATCGGCCGCCCGGCATCGTGGAAGGTCTTGATCTCATCGACGATCGTGTCCCACTTGTCCTTCTCCTGCAGGAACATCAGGTCGTCGAAGTCGGCGCGGATCACGGCCTTGTTCGTCGGGATCGAGACGACATCGAGGTGATAGATGTCGTGGAACTCCTGGGCCTCGGTGTCGGCGGTGCCGGTCATGCCGGCGAGCCGCTCGTACATCTTGAAGAAGTTCTGGATGGTGACGGTGGCGACCGTCTGCGTCTCCTGCTTGACGGGGACCTTCTCCTTCGCCTCCACCGCCTGGTGCAGCCCGTCGGACCACTGGCGGCCGACCATCGGCCGGCCGGTGAACGTGTCCACGATCACGACGCTCGGCTCGGTGCGCCCGGTCATCGGGTCGGGCGTCGGGGCGATGATGTAGTCGCGATCGCGCTCGTAGACGACGTGGGCCCGCAGCGACTGCTCCAGCAGGTGCGGCAGGTCCATGTTCTCATCGACATAGAACGAGCCGACGCCCGCCTTGCGCTGAGCCTCGGCGATGCCGTCGTGCGTGAGGTGGGCCTGCTTGCGCTCCGGATGCACCTCGTAGTACTGCGTGTGCTGGTCGCGGGCTTCCTCCAGCGCCGGCAGGCGGGCCTTGGCCTCGCCGAGCTTCTTCTGGAGATCGGGGACGATGCCCTTGTCGCGGGCGTTGCGGATGTCGCCCTCGTATCCCTTGATCCGCTTGATGCAGTCCTGCACCGTCTCGTCCGCCTCCGACCATGGGCGGTTCTTCTGCACCAGGTGGCGGGCGAGCTCGTCGGCCACCTCGTACCGCGGCTTGTCCTCATGGGCGGCGCCGGAGATGATCAGGGGCGTGCGAGCCTCGTCGATCAGGATCGAGTCCACCTCGTCCACGATCGCGAACTCGCGGCGACGCTGCACCTGCCGGGCCGGGCTGGGCTTCATGTTGTCGCGCAGGTAATCGAAGCCGAACTCGCTGGTGGTGCCATAGACGACATCGCAGCGGTACATGAGGCGCTTGATGTCCTCGGGCTGCATGTGCTGCGGGTGGATCGCCCCGGCCGTCAGCCCGAGGGCGCGGAAGAAGGGGTAGGTCCAGTCGCGGTCGCGCTGCACGAGGTAGTCGTTCACCGTGACGACGTGCACCTTCAGCCCCTCGATGGCCGCGAGATACGTGGCCAGCGGCGCCACGATCGTCTTGCCCTCGCCCGTCTTCATCTCCGCGATCTTGCCCTGGAAGAGCACCGTCGCCCCGATGAGCTGCACATCGAACGGGCGGGCCCGGAAGGGGGGCTTGCTCTCGGGCTGCAGCTCTCGCACTGCCTCGTAGATGGCCACCGGGATGTCCGCCTGCCGCCAGCCGGGGATGAGCTCAGCGCTGCCGAGATAGGCCCCCGCTTCGTCCGGCACGGCGCCCTCGGGCGTGTCGCCCTTGTAGGTTTGCGGCACGATCAGCGGCATCGCCTCCATCTGGGTCCGCGTCTGCTGGTAGAGGGCGCGCGCGTCCTCAGGCAACTGCCCGGGGTCGAAGTTGCGGGCGGGGTCGAAGATGTTGCGGATGCCCACTGAGCGGTCCATCGCCTCGCGGCCGATGGCGAAGGCCTCGGCCATGACCGCGTCCGCCTTGACGCCGCTCTTGATCCGCTCCTTCAGCTCGCCGACCTTGGCGCGGAGCTCGGCGTCCGTCAGTTGCGAGATCTCCGGCTCGAGCGCGCTGATCGCCTCGACGCGGGAGGTGTACCGCCGCACGAAGCGATCGTTGCGCGAGCCGATGATCCTGTTCAGCACCGGTCCAATGACCGGGATGCCATCGTTTCTGGCCATGATGTCGTCTCGAAATGGCGGGCGCAGGGCCCGCGGGGGTGGGGTGCTCGATGATTCTGGGAACGCCA
>CAYMJK010000195.1:0-9764 GCA_964390535.1 uncultured Phycisphaeraceae bacterium
AGCCGGATGGTGCACGTGGCCAACGACATGGGGGTCGCCGTCGGCGACTTCGACAACGACCTGGACATGGATCTGTATACCACAAATGTCTCGGGCTCGCCGAACGACCTGATCGATCCGCCGGGGGCGAACCGGCTGTACGTGAACGACGGGAACGCCGTCTTCGCGTATGGGGAGCTCGAGGCGGGCGTGGACAACTCGTGGTGGGGGTGGGGCACGTGGTTCTTCGACGCGGAACTCGATGGCGACAAGGACCTGCTGGCGGTGAACGGGTGGCAGCAGGAGGACTGGTGGACGCCGGCGAACTTCTTCCTGAACGA
Organism: uncultured Phycisphaeraceae bacterium; assembly: GCA_964390535.1. Taxonomy (GTDB): domain Bacteria; phylum Planctomycetota; class Phycisphaerae; order Phycisphaerales; family UBA1924; genus CAYMJK01. The sequence goes on from CAYMJK010000195.1 coordinate 321, forward strand.
CGGGACCGGCGTGTTCGAGGACAGGAGCCTCGGCTCCGGGATCGACCACGTCGGGAACTCGAGAGCGCTGCTCCCGGCCGACCTGGACAATGACGGGGACACCGACTTTTTGATCAATGATGTGCTTGGGCCGGTCGCGGTGTACCGCAATGACACGCCGCGGGAGGGGCGGCGCTGGGTGACGGTGGTGGCGCAGGGGACGGTCAGCAATCGCAACGGGATCGGGGCGAAGGTGTACATCACCGTCGGCGGGAAGATGCAGTACCACGAGATCTTCGCCGGCGGGAGCTTCTACGCCGGGCCGCGGCCGGAGGCCCACTTCGGCGTGGGGACGGCGGGCGTGATCGATGAGATCCGCGTCCTCTTCCCATCGGGCCGCGAGGCAGTGCTGGAGGATGTGGCGCCGGATCAGCGGCTGATCGTGGTCGAGCCGTAGCGAAAATGATGAATGATGAACGATGAATGATGAGTAAGACTGGGGCCTGACCGAGGCGCCGTATCGAGCCCGCAGAGCTCAGACTTCCGACTCATCATTCACCATTCCATCATTCTCTACCCGTGCGCCCTCACCCACTGGGCGTATCGGTCCATCCACCCCTGCAGGAAGTCGCGGCTGTCCGGTCCGATGCCGCCCGACTCGTCGAACAGTCCTTCCTTCATCTGGAGGAAGACCTCTGGCTGCCCGAGCGTCGGCACGTCGAGGTACGCCAGCACCGTGCGCAGGTGCTGTTGCGCGACGGCGGTACCGATCTGCCCGACCGACACCCCCAGCACCCCCGCCGGCTTTCCGCCCCAGACACTCTTGCCGTACGGGCGTGAGGCGTGGTCCAGCGCGTTCTTCAGCACCCCTGGTATCGACCGGTTATACTCCGGCGTCACGAACATCAATCCCTTCGCCGCGCGGATCTCGTCCTTCAACCGCTTCACGGATGCGGCCGGATTATCGTCGTCATCCTGGTTGTACAGCGGCAAGTCGTCGATCCGTACCTGCGTGAACGTGAACTCCGGTGGTCCCAGGCGCGCGATGGCTGAAGCCAGCTTCCGGTTCAACGAGTCGCGACGCAGACTCCCGACAATGACGGCGACGGGGTATTGGCTCACGGAGGACCGCCTTTCAATGCTTCTCTCTTGAGAAACGATAGACCGACGCTCGCGGGCGCGGGCGGGGGAGGCTGGTTCCTGTGAGACCGTCAGGCCACGACACAGGCTGGAGCCCGTGCCACGGTCCTACTCATCATTCATCATTCCTCATTCATCATGCCAGAATCACTCCTCGTCGCCTACCGCATCGGCCCGCAGGCGGAGGAGGTCGCGGAGCTGAGAGGTGTCGAGTTCGGTGAGCCAGCGCTCACCCGCGCCGACGATCTGCTCGGCGAGTTCGGTCTTGGTCTCGATCATCTCGTCGATCCGCTCTTCCAGCGTGCCGCGGACGACGAACTTGTGCACCATGACCGCGCGCGACTGGCCGATGCGGTAGGCCCGGTCGGTCGCCTGGTTCTCCACCGCGGGGTTCCACCACCGGTCGAAGTGGAAGACGTGAGTCGCGGCGGTGAGGTTGAGGCCGACGCCGCCCGCCTTGAGGCTGGCGACGAGGATCGGCGCCTTCTGCCCCTCCTCCTGGAACTGCTTGACGATCTTCACGCGCTGGCCCTGCGGCGTGCCGCCGTGGAGGAAGAGCACATCCCGCCCGAGTTCGTGGCGGAGCATGGCGCACAGCAGCCGGCCCATCTGCCGGAACTGTGTGAAGACCAGGGCCTGATCGCCTGCCGAGAGCGCCTCGTCGAGCATCTCGACGATGCGGACGCACTTGCCCGAGCGGTGGATGTCCGGCGGGGCGGCGCCGTCGAAGTCGTGATCGCGAAGGAGCTGCGACGGATGGTTGCAGATCTGCTTGAGCTTGATGTGTGCCGCGAGCACCGTGCCGCGCCGGTGGATGCCCTCGAGGCGGTCGGCCTCGCGGAGCATCTTCGTGACCGTCTGCTCGTAGAGCTGGGCCTGCTCGCTGGTGAGCGGCGCCCATTCGCGGCTCTCGATCTTCTCGGGGAGGTCGGCGGCGACGCCGGGATCGGTCTTGAGGCGGCGGAGCACGAAGGGGCGCACCAGGGCGCGAAGCTGGTTGCCGCGGCGCTGGTCGCGATAGCGCTCGACGGGCACGCTGAATCGCTTGCGGAAGCCATGGGCCGAGCCGAGGTAGCCCGGGTTGAGAAAGTCCATGATCGACCACAGTTCGCTCAGGCGGTTCTCCACCGGTGTTCCGGTGAGGGCGACGCGGTGGTCGGCGGCGATGGAGCGGACGGCCTGCGCCTGCTTGGCGGCGGGGTTCTTGATGAACTGGGCCTCGTCGAGGACGAGACGGCGCCAGGGGATGCGCTCCAGCGTCTCCCGGTCGCGGTGGGCGAGGGCGTAGGTGGTGACCACGACATCGACCTGGCCGATCTTGTTGACGAGGTCGTCACCCTGGGCACGCTCGGCGCCGTGGTGGACGAGCATGCGCAGGTCGGGCGTGAAGCGCTCGGCCTCGTGCATCCAGTTGCCGAGCACGCTCATGGGCACGACCAGGAGCGTCGGCGGGGTGAGCTGCTGGGGCGCGCGCGTTTGCGAGTCGGCGCCATTCGTTTGCGTGTCGGTTCCGACAGCCGGCGTACCCACCTCGCGCTCGTGGGCGAGGAGGGCGAGGAGCTGGATCGTCTTGCCCAGGCCCATGTCGTCCGCGAGGCAGGCGCCAAGGCCGAACTGCTCGAGGAAGGCCATCCAGCGCAGGCCGCGGAGCTGGTACGGGCGCAGCGTGCCATGGAAGCCGCGTGGGGCCTCGATCTCGGGCAACTGGGCGTTGTCCTCGGAGCCGCCGAAGACGGCGGCGACCCAGCCCTGAGCTTCGAGCCCGACGATCGGGACGCCGGCCGTGCGGCCATCGGCCTCGTAGGCGAGCCGGATGGCTTCGAGCACTGGCATCTGCCCGCCGGGATTGGCGCCGACGAACTTCATGGCAGCGCGGACATCTTCCGGGCGCGCCTCGACCCACTGTCCGCCGATCCGCAGCAGCGGGCTCTTCATGTCGGCGAGCTGCTCGAACTCCTCCAGGGAGAGGGTGGCGCCGCCAATGGTGAACTCCCACTGATAGCTGACGAGCGTGTTCAGACCGAGGCGCGAGGTTGCGCCGGTGGGGGCGCCGGCGGAATCCGGCAGCGGATCGCTTGAGATCTTGAGGCGGGCGCCGAGGCGGGTGGCGGGCGCGTCCCACCAGCCGGGCGCCTCGATGTCGACGCCCTGCTCGGCGAGGACGGGGCGGAACTCGCGGAGGAACTCGTAGGCCTGGCGGGTGGTCAGTTGCAGCCCGGAGCACTCGGGCTCGTCGAGCGCCGTTTCGAGGCGGGGATAGATGCGGCTGGCACGACCGAGTTCGCCGAGGAGAAGCTCCTGCGGGCGGTCGAGGCGCCGGCCGTCGATGGTGAGGGTGTCGGTGGTGAGGGCCCAGATGTCGCGGGCGTCGATCCGGGCGCGCTCGGAATCGACGGCGCGCAGGTGGAACGAGAGCGGCCACAGGGTCTCGGCGCCGGGGGGGCTCATGTCCGCGGGCAGGGCGCCGGCCGGGGGCTCGCCCAGCCGCAGGGCGAGGCGCCAGGCGCTGCTGGCGCCGCGCTCCTCGAGTCGGCTGGTCCATCGCCGGACCGCGCGGACAACCTCCGTGCGCGCGCCCGGGGCGACCGGCGCGGTGTCATCCGCCCCGAGCAGGCCGCGGAGCCAGGCGACGTGCGGGTCGGCGGGATCGCGCTGGGCGACGGTCTGGGCGAAATCGTCGGCGATGAGGGCGCTGCGGCAGTCGGCATCCAGCACGCGGGTGATGAAGTCGTCGAGGGTCGCCCATGGCTCGTGGTCGAGCGCGCCCGCGCCTGCGCGCGCGGCGGGGGGCATGGAGGCGAGCAGGGCGGATGCCCGGGCCGCGGAGGCCTCGTCGGCGAGCCACGGCTGCCAGCTGCCGCGGAGCGACCCATCTGCCTCCTGGCGGAGGGAGGGCATGAAGCGCTGCTGGGCCATGAGCTGGCGCCCGAGGCGCGCCGCCTGCGCGAAGAACTCGACGGACGAGCCGAGCGTCACCGCGCCATTGCCATCCGCAGCGCCCTCGAGTTCGGCGTCGGCGAGTCGCTCCAGCGCGGCGCCGGCCTGCGCGGGCCCGATTGCGAGGGCGGGGGCGCGCAGCTCGATCAGGGCGTCGGCGGCATCCAGGTCGTCCAGATCATGCCCGATGGCGTGGGCGAGTTCGTCGCTGGGCAGGGGCGCGCCGGCGGCGGCCGGGAGGCGGAGCGCGGCGGTGGTGGCCGGGGCATCCAGCCCGGTTGCGCGCGCGATGGTCTCGGCGTCGCAGGCGAACGGGTGAACCTGATCTGCGGGCGCTGCGCGTCGCCACGTGTCGACGGACTCGGCCCAGACGAGGAGGGCCTCGCCGGACCACGTCGCGTGCACGACAATCGCGCTGGTGGTCGTTGCGGTGGTCATGCGGGGAGGCTGGTGCTGCTCAACGCGGGCTCCGGTGCAATGGGGGCGCGGGGACTCGAACCCCGGACCAGCGGCTTAAAAGGCCGATGCTCTACCAACTGAGCTACGCCCCCAGCGGCCGGCCGCCCCACGGGACGCGCTTGCCGGTCGCGATTCTAGGGACGGCGTCCGGGGAAGGCGAAAACGCCGCGGCAGGCGCGGCGTTTTTCGCAGGATCAGTGGTCGCGGATGTGCGCTCAGATCGGGCCCTCGACGCCCAGCGGGACGCCGAGCGTGCCGAAGGAGCCCTCGAAGAAGAGATCGGTGCGCCCGAGGTAGGCGACGATGGGTGACGCCGCCTTCACGGTAAGGCCGTAGAAGACGCCGGGGAGGCCCATGCCCGCCGCGGAGGCGACGCGCTCGCTGCTGATGAAGTCGTGCAGGTCGAACTCGGCAACGGTGCTGCCCATCGCCGTGCCGCGGAAGGTCTCGGTGGAGCCGTCGGTGAAGCGGAAGACGATCTCGATGACCTGGTCCTGCACGCTCGGGTTGAAGATGCGGAGGTACTCGGTGACCTGATCGGCGCTGCCGACGGGGCGGAACCCTTCGGAGAAGCCCCAGAGGGTGTGCGCCTCGACGGCGCTGGTCGCCCCGAGCATCTCGCCGCCGGCGCGCGATGCCATGGAGACGACGATCGGCTGCGTGGATTCGTAGAGGACGGAGTAGGCCCGGCCGGCGGGGAAGCCGACGAAGTCCTGCACGAGCACATCGACGCGCCTGCGGGCGCCGACCTCGACGGTGCGCCGATCGGTGGTGCCGTTGTCGAAGAGGAACGTGAGCGTGACCGTGGCGTTGGCGCTGCCGGGGTTGAGGATGGCGAGCTGCTCCTCCTCGGAGCGCAGGCCGACCTCGCCCTCCGGAATCACGCCGACGGTGGCGCCGCCGCCGGGGGCGCCGGTCATGCCGAAGCCGCCGCCCTCGTCGGGATTGAAGCTGGTGGCCGCGGCGACGAAGGGGTGCTGGGCCGTGACGATGACGCCGTAGCGACCTTCGGGGAGCGGAGCGCCGCTGGGGAGCGTCTCGTCGTTGAGGTTCCAGCCGGAGCGGCGATTGGCCTCAACGGTGGCGGTGAGATTGATCGGGGCGCCGCCGTTGGCCGGCAGCAGAGTCGTGATGATCTTCTGGGTCACCTGCGAGGTGTTGAGGAAGACGATGAAGTCGCTCCCGCCGCCACCGATCTCGATGTCGGCGAAGGCCCAGGTGTCGCTGGTCTGGCTGATGAAGGCCTCGCCGGTGGAGACGCCGAAGTCGAAGTGGCTCATCGTGGCGAGGACGGGCGCGCTGGAGCGGATCTCCAGGGCGTACGGGGTGTCCTTCTCCACGAGTTGCGTGCCGGCGGCGTACATCTGCGGCGTCGTGATGGTGAGGGCGTCGGGGCTCCGGCTGTCGGCCTCGACGATGCCGTCGAAGAGCACCTGGTCGCGGGGGCCGGTCTCGTAGCGGGCGATGACGACGACGCGGGCGTCGCGCGAAGTCGGGTTCACGATCGGCACGAAGGTGCTGGCGCGGTCGTTGGCGAAGCCCTCGGGGTAATAGGCGCGGAAGGCGAGGTCGGGCAGGCCGGCGTTGTCCGGCGCGGGGTCGTTGGGGTCGGCAGTCAGATGGCCGATGTCGTGGCGCTCGCCGTCGGCGCGGTCGCGATTCATGGTCGCGTAGAGCCCGTTGGGCCCGGTGATCTCGGCGGCATCGTCGGCGAGGAAGATGAAGTACCGCATGGTGGCGCTGCTGCCGGAGTCCAGGAAGCCGATGTCGTAGTGCAGAGCCATGAGCAGGTCGGCGGCGGCGCTTTCCGGATCGCCGACAGCGCTGTCGAGGATCTGCTGCGGGTCGCGGATAACCGCGTCGCCGCTGAGGAAGACCGCGGTGGCCCGGGCGTCGCTGTCGACGGCGCCGAGCGCGATGGTGAGGCCCTGATCGAAGACAGTGTTGAAGAAGCTCGCGGTGGCAAGGCGACCGCCGGCGTCGATGTCGTTGACGGTGCTCTCGGTCTGGCCGGGCGCCTGGTTGACGCCCTGCTCCGGGTCGAGGGCTTCCATCCAGGCGACGTTGGTCATGACGACCGAGGTGGTGTTGGTCAGCCGGACATCGATGGCGACGAACTGATCGCCCACGCCGAAGGCGACGGAGCGCTCGACGCGGAGGCCGCGGGTCGTGGTCTCCATGGCGGCGCGGCGGTTGAAGGGATCACTCTCGTTCTGGAAGAAGAACGGGACATCGGGATCGCCGCCGACGCCGTCGTTGCGGAAACTGTTGCGATCGGCGGCGGCGCCGAAGAAGGTGGTCGGCTCGGGGAACGCGCCGGTCTCGACGAGGAACTCGGCGCCGTCCAGCGACAGGCCGCTGAAGGCGCCCGTCGCGGTGAGCGAGGCCATCAGGCGCTCGCCGGCGAGGGTGGCGCCGTTGTCGATGACGCCGGGGGAGAGGGTGGCGCGCAGGGTGTAGTTGCCGGTGGTCACAGCGGCGAGCCCGCTGGCGGCCATGGTCGGGTCGTAGGCGTCCACCGTGCCGATCCCGGCGGCCTCGGAGACGCCGATGTAGTACGTCCCGCCGGTGACGAAGACGAACTGCTCGATGCTGCTGTTGAACGTGCCCGTTGGGTTGGAGGCGGTCAGCTCGCGCCCCGCGCTGTCGAACAGCCGCAGGGCGGTGTTGACGCCGCCGCTGGTGGCGGTGACCGAGAGGGTCGAGCCGGCCGTGACGGAAATACTGAACAGGTCGACATCGAGCGCGCCGAAGGCGCCGTCGCCGATGGTGGCGCTGCGCTCGGCCGTGCCGCTGCCGCCGCTGATCTCGGTGAGGTGGCGGGCGGTGGTGAGCGTGTCGTTCAACTCGAAGGGGCCGAAGATGTCGTTCTTCAGCGTGAGTTCGAGGTCCCAGGCCAGGAGCCGCCCGTCGTTGAGCGGGGCGTTGTCGCGAACGACCAGCGTCCAGGTTCCGGCGGCGTCCTTGCCGTCGAAGGCGCCCATGGCGTCTTCAGGGCGGAAGCTGCCGGTGTAGGGGGCGCCGGCCGGCGTGATGGCGCCGATCGGGCCGGGGGCCTCGTCGTCGAAGACGGTGTTCGTGAAGTTCTCGCCCGAGCCGCCGCGCCGGTCCACGAGGACGACCTCGGTCCCATCCGGGGCGAAGAGCGAGATGGTGAGATCGCCGACGAAGTCGTGCTCGATGTTGATGCGGACATCCGCATCGAGGATCTCGCGGGTGTCGGTGATGCTGATGAAGCTGACGGTGGTCTGGAGATCGGGGAGCGTGAGCCCCGGCGCGGGCAGATCGGCCTCGAAGCTGAGGACATCGTCGGAGACGAGATCGACATTGACCCGCAGGTTGTAGCTGCCGGTGGACTGGCTGGCGCCGCTGCCGGCGACGGTGGGGTTGTAGTCGGAGTTCGGGAAGCCGGAGACGCCGATGTAGTACGTCCCGCCGGTGGTGACGAAGAAGTCGAGGAAGCTGTCGTTGCCGGCGAACTGGTCGTTGGAGGCAAGTTCGTTGCCCGCCGCGTCGAAGAGGCGCAGATAGGAGTCGAAGCTGGAGGGCGTGGGCAACTGCTGGGCGATGATCGTGGCGTTGATGAGGCCGCCGCGGGCCATGTTGATGCGGAACAGGTCGACATCGAGGGCGGACTGCACGCCGTCGCCGATGGTGAGGCCGCTGAAGGTGACTTCGCCGCCGGTTGCGCCGAAGTTCACGGGGTGTGCGGAGGCGAGGGTGTCGTTGGGCTCCAGCGCGCCCGAGACGTTCTCGGCCCGGAAGGTGTAAACCTCGTCGTCGCCGGAAATGGTGTCGCCGTTGAGGAAGTTGCCGAGCGTGTCGACGAAGGCCTCAAAGCCGAGGGTCAACTGGTAGGTCTCGGCGCTCAGCGGCGCAACAGGCGTGATGGTGACGGCGGTTCCGCCGGCGCCGAGCACGGCGCCGCTGAGCGGGATCAGGATCTCGTTCCCGTCGTCGAACGTGCCGTCGCCCCCGGAGGCGAGCAACTGGATGTGCATGAGCACATCCGGCGGGAGGGCCGCGAGCTGCTTGTTGAAGCGCGCGACGATCTCGTTGACCGGCGCTCCGGTGATCGGCCCGGGCTGGAAGCTGGTGACGATGGGGCCGGCGAGGCCGATGATCTCCAGGGAGCGGGCGACGTTGAGGCGCCCGCCAGAAATCGTGCGGCCCTGCAGGCTGGAGATGCGGTCGGCGCCGTTCATCAGGGCTTCGCGGATGGCGACGGCGGAGGCCGTGGGCTCGACGGTCTTGAGCAGAGCGACGGCGCCGGCGACCAGGGGCGAAGAGAAAGAGGTGCCGCCCGTGAAGACGTATCCGCTGCCGCGGGCGGTGGTGAAGATGTCTTCGCCGGGGGCGCCGAGGTGGACCTCCGAGGCGCCCCAGTTGCTGAAGCTGGCCAGAGCGTCGTTGTTGTCGGTGGCGGCTACAGAGATGATCCCCGGGACGTCGTAGGACGCGGGGAAGGAGGCGAAGCCCCCATCGAGATCGGTCGCGGCGTTGCCCGCGGCGGCGACGAAGGTGCCGCCGGAGTTGATGAAGTCGGCAATCGCTTCGCGTTCGGCGATGAAGCCCTCGGTCTCCTCGTAGAAGTCGGGGGCGAAGGCGCCGTAGCTGTTATTGCTGGCCACGACGTTGACGCCCATGGTGCGCAGCGTCGTCAGGTAGTCGTGGGCGCCAACGATGGCGGCGAGGCTGAGCCCCCCGAAGGCGTCGGCGATCTTTACCGGCAGGATCGAGACGTTCCATGCGACGCCGACGACGCCGAGACCGTCATTGCCCACGGCGCCGATTACACCGGCGACGGCGGTGCCGTGCCCGCCGAAGATCGAGTCATCGTCGGGATCGTTGTCGAACTCGCCGAAGTCCCAGCCGCGGATGTCGTCGACGAAGCCATTGCCGTCGTCATCGATCCCGTTGCCCGCGATC